>JASFTU010000089.1:0-7206 GCA_050050635.1 Candidatus Brocadiaceae bacterium | reverse complement strand
GTCGGCGGCACCAGCGGGCACGCTGAGATGACGGAGGGCTACGACTACGACAGCGTCTGCACGGCGATCGATACGGAACTCTACAAGCTGGTCACCTTCGAGATGCTGCGTGAGGCCGGTGTGGCCGTGATGGTCAACACCGTGCTGGCCGACGCCGTGACCGAGGACGGGTGGGTGCTGGGAGTGCTCACCGAGAGCCATCAGGGCCGGGAGATGCTGCGCGCCCGGGCCTTCGTCGACTGCACCGGCTACGGCGACCTCTGCGCCCGCGCGGGAGCGGAGTACTCCGAGCCCAACGATTACGCCGTGGTCAACAGCATGTCCCTGGCCAACGTCAGCATGGAGGGTTACCACGAGTTCCTCACCGAACACGATGCCCTGACTGAGCTCGCCCGGGGCATGCGCGACGGGCAAGAGGGCCAGATCGTTCGACTGAACGGGCGGCGCGCCCGCCTGCCGGTAGGATTCTCCGAAGGTGCCGCCGAGATAGGCATGTCCACGGTGACGACGACCGTTCACGACGACTATTTCATGTTCATCAAGCTGAACTTCAAGATGCCGGTCAGCCCGACCAACCGCGATGCGCTGGCGGAGGCGGAACTGGAGCTGCGCCGGCGGCAGGCGCGGGCCGTCGACCTCTTCCGAGAGTACGTGCCGGGTTGCGAGAGAGCGTTCATGGCCCGCACCAGCCCGGCGATCACGATCCGGCGCGGACGCCTGATCACCTGCGACTACGACATCACGAGCGAGGACGTGCTGGAGGGACGGCACTTCAAGGACGACGTCATGGCGTACGGTTTCCACGACTTCGCCCCGCGGCTCCAGGTGAGGGACGGCGGCACGTACGGCGTCCCCTACCGGGCGCTCCGGGTGGAGGACCTGGACAACCTGCTGGCGACGGGCATGATGATAACCAGCGACCACGACGCCCACATGTCCACCCGCAACACCGTCTGCTGCATGGGTCAGGGCCAGGCCGCGGGCACGGCGGCCGCCCTCTGCGCCCGGCGCGAGTGCAGCACGCGCGAGTTGCCCTACGACCATCTGCGCAGCGCCCTGGAGGCGAACGGCGTGTACTTCGAGAGCTGAGCCGGTTGCATTCGGAGGAGGTCCGGTTGCGGGCCGCTGCTCACCGGCCGGAGGTCCTTCGCCGCTTCCATCGAGACAAGGGCGCCCGGCTTCCCCGGCCCCGTGTTCGCCGTCCGGCTCAGCCGCGCCCGGCCATCAGGCGCTGCACCATCTGCGGTGGGTAACGCATCGCGCGGTAGATGGGCTGGCGCTCCCCCTCGTCGTCCAGCTCCTCGTTCAGGTACTCCCACACGATCTCCCCGTCGGGCGTCACCTCGAAGACCCGGCCACCCGTGTCGGAGTCGGTGATCAGCGTGTTGCCGTTGGGCAAGCGCTGGTTGGCCCCCCGGGTATGGGTGTAGAAGGACTCCGGCGGGTCGGCCTCGTAGCGCCAGACTATCTCACCGCCGAGCGGATCCATCTCCACCACGGCGGAACTGCCCCGGTAGCACCCGTTGTCGAAGATCAGCAGGTGGCCATTCTCCAGCATGGTGGGCATGTGCTGCTTCTCGAGCACGCCGGGGCCCCAGGCCCAGATCACGTCTCCGGACCCCCGCTCGATCACGCCCACGGTGTCGATGTTCCGGCAACTGAACAGGACGTTGCCCGGCCGGAAGCGCCCGTCCTGGTCGGCGGCGGCGTTCGGAGGCAGAGACTCCACCGTATTGGTGTGTGCCCAGTCGTACTCCTCGACCGGGAAGTCGATCTCCACCAGGTCGGCCATCTGCCGGGCGTGCCGGTCGCTGTGCCACTCCCAGGTCACCTCCCCGTCCGGCTGGAGCTGGACTATGGAGTCGCTCTTGGTGCGCCCCGGGCGGATGGTCGGGTTCTCAACGTACTCGCGACACACCACGAGGGTGGAGCCGTCCGCCAACCGCTCGAAATCGTGGTGGGCGGGCAGGTCGACGCTCCAGGTCAGGTTGCCGTCCCAGTCCAGCTCCAGGATGGCGCCGCCGAATCCGTCCTCCACCTCCTTCAGTATCGCCAGCAGGTTGCCGTCGGGCAACATCTCGGCGTAGTGCCAGCCGCTGAGGAACGCGCCCGCCAGCTCTTCGGCGCGATAGCCGTAGGACCAGCGATGCACCTCCCGTCCACCGAGGTCGATCAGCCGCGCGGATTGCTCGTAGCGACTCTGGCAGAGGGTGTATCCGTCCCAGCACTCTTCCCGTTCGCATACAGTGGTTCCCGTCTCCGGCATGTTGCCGCTCCCCTCGTAGCCTTGCGACGCGTGTAGAGGCGATGGTAAGGCCCGAGCAGCGCCAGTGCAAAACCCGACGTCCCTTCCGGCGTGCCGGGCGTTGAAAGCACTCCGGGCTGCACGCATCGAGGTACCGGGTCACTGGTGAGGCGGCGAGGGCACCGGAGTTCGGCCTCGACACTCTCCGGCCAACTGCGCACGTATCGCTGGTTTGACGGAGTAGCAACGAGTGTTATACTGGCGGCCGAATCCTCCAGTCCGACCGGCGAAGAGAGAGCAGGACGCGCAGGATGCAAGGCGTCTGACGGCAAGGGCAAGCCGGCGCGATGCGGCGCCGGACCGAAGGTGGCAGCGGCAGACACCGGACGGGACGATGGTCTGGAAGCGAGCCAGGGAGTTGAGCGGGAGAGAGCGCTTCCGGGTTGGTCTGCTTGCCGCCCTCGTCGGCGGCATTGCTCTCGGTTACGTCCTGAGGCCACCATCCACCGAGGAGCTCGTGGGCGCGGCGGAGGCGGAAGAGGCGCGGCTTAGACGGCGGGTCGAGCAAATGGAGAAGGAGCTCCGGACTGTACGCGCCCAGCTGCGCCACCTGGGGTCCTGAACGAGCACCTGCTTTGCCATGGGCGAGCGTCAGAACAGCTCACCGGCGAACGAGTCCCGGGGGAGCCGGCGGCGCAAGGGAGCCGTCCCCTGGCGCCTCCTTTTCTGGGTGGTGGTGCCCGGGGTATTTGTGCTTGCGGTCTTTGGCGCCCGCACCCTGAGGGCACCGGTGGACGAACACCGGGTTGAAGCCGCTCAGCAGCGCGTTGCGAAGGTCCGTCCCGTGCTGAGGCGGCTGGAGGGGGAACTCGCTGAGAGCAAGCAGTCCCTGATGCAGTTGATCCGACGGCTCAGGCGGGAAGGGTCTCTGCCGGAGGAGTTGCAGGGGATGGGCTGGCGGGCTGTGTCCAGGGCATTGGGATTCGCCGTGCTGCTGCTGATGGCACCGGCAGCAGTGCCGCTCTGGCTGCTGCAAAGGGCCAGGGACCGTGCGCGGGAGCAGCAGGAGGAGGGGGCATACGCCCACTGGTTCTGGCTTCTGGTCCTGGGTTCCAACCGGCGCTTCCTTCTTCTCGCCGGTGCGTTGCTGCTTTACCTGCTCTATGCCGGAGCCGTCTGTGCGTGGGCCGTCTCACCTGCCGTGCGGCTGGCCCCGCTGCTTGGCGGGCTCGACTCAGCCGTCTCGGCCTTCGTGCGCAACGGATTGCCGGGCTTCCGGGTGGCTTCCCTCGTCGCTGTCGGAGTCTGGACAGCGCTGCTGTTCGTGTCGTGGTGGGTCGCGGGAGACGTCCTGGGGGGGATCGGGGGCCCCGTGACGGGCAGAAGGTCCTTCTTCAGTGAGCAGAGCCGCAACCGGCGCCGAACGTGGGTACTGCTTGCGATGTCTGCCGTTATGTTCGCCGTGGTCGGTGGCGCGGTGGCCCTCTCATGGGTCTGCGCGTACGCATGGGTGGCGGATTGGGTCGCGCAGTTGACCGACCAGACCCACGCGGGCCCCCTCCAGTCCGTCACGCGCAGCTGGGCTGCGACGGGCTGGACGCCCATGTTCTACGGGGCAGCCTGCCTGGCCGCTCTGTGGTTTGCGGCGTGCCCGCTCCTGCTCTGCTATGGGCACATGGCTCTGCTCGCGTTAGTGGGTGCACGAAAGCCAACCCCCGAAGAGCTGAGACGCCTTGAGAACGTCGTGGAGGAGATGCAGATCGCTTCCGGGACGCCTCACCTGAGGTGGCGTGTCCTCCCGTGGGCTTCGCCGAACGCCTTTGCCTTCGGTTCGCGACGACGAACCAGGGGGATCTGCGTGACTTCCGGTCTGCTGAACCTGCTCAACAGGCAGGAACTTCAGGCCGTGGTCGCGCACGAAGTGGCTCACATCCGCCACAGGGATACCCTGTTCGTCTCGCTGGCCCTTATGACGATATACCTCCTTTTGTTCGTGACAACGGTGGGGGTAGTCCAGTTATCCATTGCTCTTATGTTCTGCGCAGTTGGCGTCGGGCTCGGGCTGCTGGTGTGGTGGGTTGGAAGCGTTCTACCCCACTGGTTACCTGCGGTCATAGCCATGCTCTTCGGATTCGCTCTCGCGTTAGCTTTCATTCTCCTAGCGTTACCCTTACTGGCTGCTTCTCTTGTAGGCCTGAGCATCGTGGCGGCAGGTCTGCTGACGGCCAAGTTCCTGAGCAGTGGAATCTCCCAGCGCCGGGAGTACGCCGCCGACGCCGAGGCTGTGCAACTGACCCGGGCCGTCGAGCCCATGATCTCCGCGCTGGAGAAGCTTGGCGCGCAAACCAGCTCGACATCTCTCCGAAAGGCATTGCTGGCGCCGCTCTATGCAATCCCCGTCCAGAGCGAGGGCCGTCTGCTTTCATCTCTGCTCAGGTTCCTGTTCTCTTCCCATCCTCCGTTGGAGCGGCGCATCCAGCGCCTGCGCCATATGGTGCGCGGTCTCGGGCGAGGTGCAGAGGAAGCGGATCGGGCGGGCGCGAACGGGTGGCCCCGTGCGTAAGGTTGGCGCCCGTGCCGCCGCGCAGCCCGCGGGGCCGGCCGTTCGCGTGGCGGGTGTCCAGGTATTCCGACACACACGGCGTCTTCTGTACACCCCGCCCGACACCATCCCAGAGTACACGAGCGTCGCTGGCCAGGGATCTGTTCGCGGTCATGTGGCTAAACGGTTGTCAGAAGAGACTTTACGAGCACGGATGGAGTCTCGCCCTCGAAGAGAGGAATGGCTCGGGCTGGAGAGCATGCCGATCTGCACAACCATGGTACTGAAGGGCCTGAGGCGCGTGATGCTGAGGATACGCCGCCCTCGCCCGATTCCTGGTCCGGCCTCGCTCCCCCCGAACCTGCCGGGTGCGTCCAGGAATGCCACGGCCCTGCGAAGTGGGAAGGACAGTCGTGGCACCGCGGCAGCACTCGCGCCATCCCAACCAACGATGCCCGCAGGGGAGCTACTCCGAGCCCATGGCGCGCAGTTGACCGGTCTCCTTGATCAGGACGGGCAGCCCGTCAACCTCCGATGGTATGGCCTCCCGGATGCGCTCTGTCCGCTCAGCGACCAGCACCACGATAGCCGGCTCGCCCTCGTGTTCGCCGATCGCCGTACCCACTACTCCCGGGACGGACATCCACTCGTCGGTGTGCTCCTGCAGGACTTGCCGGGCAGTGCTGGGTTCCACAGGCTTCTCCTCGGCGACCGGGAGAGAAGGCTGGCACCCGGCCGCGTGCAGGGCGGCAAGAAAGGCCACGGCCAGCAAAGCCATACCGGACGTCACCCGTGCTCTTTCGGGCAGACTTCTCACCTTGCCCGTTCCATCAGGGCGTGACCGTGAATCCGCCGACCAGCACGCCCGAAGAGCCGTCCGGGTTGGTGACCCTCACGTCCCAGACCCGGTCCCGCGGCGGGCCGCCCGACTTGGCGGTCACCGTGACGGTGATCTCGGTGGCGCTCACCACGCTCACGTTCGAGGTGGAAGGCGCCGGCCCCTGCCCATTCTCGAACGCCAGGCCGGCACCGCTTTGGAACCCCGTGCCGCTGACGGTCACATCCACCGAAGTGCCCGCCGAAGTGGAGTTCGGTGAGATAGCGGCCACCGTCAGTTCGGTGGTGGTTTCGTTGACGGCGACCTCTGTGCCGTTGCTGTCGTTGGCGGCGTCGTCGTCGGCGAAGTCCTGGCTTGCCGTCAGGGTGTGTGTGCCCAGCGATGCGCCGCTGGTATCCCATGAGAAGCTCAGCGTGGTGGCCGAGCCGGCGCTCAGACCGCCGCTCACGGTCTGGGTGCCGATCGTGGCGGAATCGGTATCATCGTTCAGGGTCACCTGGATGTCGCTGCTGACGTCCACGGTGCCCACGTTCTTGACGGTGACGTCAACGCCGACCACGTCGCCCTGCACGGCCGAACTCGGGGCGGCCACGTCGGCCACCGCGATGTCCGTGATCGGCGCGTCTGTGCTGTCGTCCACTGTGACGTTGAAGGCATCCAGCACCAGGTCAATGCGGTTGGCGACGGCCAGCGTCCCGTCGGAGTTTCCGGCGAACATCAGACCGACCGGGTTTGCGCCGGGGTCCGTCACCAGGAGCGAGCCGGAATCGCCGGGCTGGATCACAACGTCAGAACTCTCCACGATGATCTGGTCGCTGAAGAACGCCGTGCCCGAATCGTACGTGACCCGGACGTTGGCCGAGATCCCGGTGACCTGGCCGGTGGTCAGATTCGTGGTGCGTCCGTATTTCTGGACGGCCTGCCCCAGGGAAGCCGCGGCGATCGTCGCACTCGGTCGGCCGTAGCCATCGGAAGGAGTCGAAGTGCCCAGGTTGGCCTTCGAGGTCAGCGCAATCGCCGCGTCTATCTTGTTGCGGGCGTTCCCCCGGAACTTGATAGGCTCGAAGTCGTGCAGCGTGCCGATGACGTTACCCGCGTCGTAGGTGCAGCTTGTGTCATAGAGGCCGGGCTGCAGGACCTCGCTGCCTATGGGCGCGTCGTTCTCCAGGGCGTAGACGTGGTTGTTGCTCAACGCGTAGACGTCGCTTCCGTCCGTGACGCGACACGCGATGGTTCCCGCCGAGCACTGCCCCTCGTTGCCGGTTGAGACCCCGGTGGGGACCGGTCGGGTAAACCGGGCCGTGGCATCGACCAGGGCGAGGATCTCGCCAGTCACGTTCACAACCACCGGCACGTCGTCCACCTTCTCCGGCACTCTGTCCGCCGCGCCCTCGTTCTCCACCATCACCATGACGCCCTTCTCGGCGACGGCAGTGCCGACGACCCCGCGGACTCCCATCAGTGCCGCCGTGTGCCGCTCGTGCGCCTCGGCGATCCTGTCGAGGGGCGGGCCGGATCCCGCCGCCGATGCCGTGAGTGCCAGCAGCAACACGCCCGTCACAGCCACCACGATGACCCAGA
>JASFTU010000088.1:0-7215 GCA_050050635.1 Candidatus Brocadiaceae bacterium | reverse complement strand
CTTCAGCCTGTCCCGGGACCGCGTCGGCGGCCTGATCGCCATCGAGCGGGAGGTGGGCCTGCGCGGCTACGTAGAGGGCGGCGTGAGACTGGACGCGGAGTTGTCCGCCGACCTGATCAAGACCATATTCTGGCCCGGCACGCCGCTGCACGACGGGGCAATCGTGGTGCGCCAGCAGAGGATTGCGGCGGCCGGTTGCCTGTTCCCTCTCACGGACAACCCCCAGTTCTCCCGCGAGCTCGGCACCCGCCACCGCGCCGGGATAGGCATAACCGAGGAATCCGACGCAGCCGCCGTGATCGTCAGCGAGGAAACCGGTCGGGTCTCCCTGGCCGTCGGGGGAACGCTCCAGCGGAACCTGGACGAGAAATCCCTCCGGCGCGCACTGGAGGAGCTGGCCGCCGAGACCGAGGAGAAAGGCTGAGGCCCGGGATGCTGAAGAAACTGCACGAGCTGCTGTTCGGCCACTTCCGCCTCAAGGTGCTGGCCCTCTTGGTGGCCCTCAGCATCTGGTTCTATGGGAACGCAAGGGTCACCGGCGAGCTGTCGATGAGCGTCCCGATAGTGGTCGAGCCTCCGGCCGGCTACGCGATGGTGCACCAGACCGCGCGCCGCGCGCAGGTGCGTGTTTCCGGCCCGGAGGAACTGGTCGGGCGGGTCGGAGAGCAGGTGGACGCCGGTTCGGCCGCCCTGCTGTGCCGGCTGGGTGAGCAAGAGGCCCAGAAGGGCTCGGTCGCGCTCGAGCTGACGCGGGACTCGTTCGACCTGAAGATGAAGGAGCGGGAGTTCGTGCAGCTCAGGTTCCGCAGCATTGTGCCCGACACCACCACGGTCTGGGCAAGCCCGATCGTCGAGGAGACGCGCCCGGTGAAGGTATCGGTAACGGGCAGGCCGCCTGAGGGCCTGCGGATGACGGGACCGCCGACCGCGGACCCGGCACAGGTGACGGTCAGGGGCCCGGCCGTGGCCCTTCAGGCCCTCTCGGAGGTGCCCACCGAGGAAGTGCCCATCTGGTATATGCGCACCGGCGAGCACAAGCGACCCGTCTCACTCATGGACCGTGCCAGGGTGCAACTCGCCGATGACGTGCAGGTAACCATCCCGGTGGAACTGGATGAGAGCTCCGTTGTAGCCAGCATCAGCATCACGGAGGAAAGACTGGAGGAGCGGACGCTCGCGGCCATTCCGCTCCACCTGAGGATGCCCCCGAACTTCCCTTACCAGGTCGAGCTGGAGGGGGGCCGGCGGACCGTCTCGGTGACCGTCCGAGGACCCACTGCTGCGGTTCGCGCCATGGGCCAGGCGTCCGCGTGGGCTTACGTGGACCTGACGGCGCTGGCCGAAGAGCAGATCCCTCCCGGCGGCAGTGGCCCCGCGCAGGAGCCGGTCCACGTCGTGACCGAAGACCCGGTCAGCGTCGTGGAGTTCGAGCCCGGCATCGTCAACCTGACGTTGAAGAATCCCGCCAGATAGGTCAGAATAACCTTCCGTTAGCGTTCTCCTACCGGAGGCAGTTCCATGGCCCTGCTCGGCGTGAACGTGGATCACGTGGCAACGATCCGACAGGCCCGGCGCACCTACGAGCCCGACCCCGTCTGGGCGGCAGCGGAGGCCGAACTCGGGGGGGCCGACATCATCACGATCCATCTGCGGCAGGACCGGCGGCACATCAACGACCGGGATCTGCGGCTCCTCTGCAAGACCACGGCCGTGGAGCTGAACCTGGAGATGTCCCTGGCCGATGAGATCGTCCAGATCGCGCTCGAGTCCAACCCGGACATGGTCACCCTTGTCCCGGAGAACCGACAGGAGGTCACCACGGAGGGCGGACTGGACGTGGTCAGCCAGGAGGAGCGCGTGCGGCAGACCGTGGACCGGCTCACCGAGAGGGGCATACCGGTAAGCCTGTTCCTGGACCCCCAGGAGCGGCAGATCGAGCACGCCGCCGGGCTGAACGCCACGTTCGTCGAACTGCACACCGGTTGCTATGCAAATGCGGAAGGACCCGGAGAGAAGGAGGATCGGCTTTCGGAGCTCCAGGGCGCGGCCGAGTGCGCGCGCAGCCTGGGGCTTACCGTCAACGCCGGACACGGGTTGACCTACCGAAACGTCGGCCCCGTGGTCCGCCGCTTCGCTCCGCACGAGCTGCACATCGGGCACAGCATTGTCTCACGGGCCGTCTTCGTAGGCATGCGGGAGGCCGTGCGGCAGATGAAAGGCACCATCGAGCGGGCCGAAGAGGGCCGCTAACCCCGATATCAGGAGGGCCCATCCGTGGCAGTGGATCGCAGCAAGATTGAGCAGGGAGTGCGCCTGATCCTGGAGGGTCTCGGGCGGGAAGTGACCGGCGGGCCGCTGGAGGAGACCCCCGCCCGGGTCGCCCGAGCGTATAGCGAGATATTCGCCGGCATAGACATGCGCGCGGAAGACCTGGTCAAGGTCTTCCAGGAGAAACGCTACGACGAGATGGTCCTCGTGCGGGAGATACCCTTCTACTCGATGTGCGAGCACCACCTGCTGCCCTTCCACGGCCACGCCCACGTCGCCTACATCCCAAAAGGAGGCCGGATAACCGGCCTGAGCAAGCTGGCGCGGGTGGTCGAGATGCATGCGCGACGGCTCCAGGTGCAGGAACGGATGACCGCGGACATCGCCGAGAGCTTCAGCAGAGCCCTCAACCCCAAGGGCGTCATGGTCGTGGTGGAGGCCGAACACCTGTGCATGACGATGCGCGGCATCAAGAAGCCCGGCTCGGTGAGCGTCACCAGCGTGGTGACCGGCCTCTTCCGGGAGAACCCCGCCACGAGGGCCGAGGCGATGAAGCTTCTCGACAGCGGCCGCTGAGAAGCCATGGAGAAAGAGGCACAGAAGGTCGCGCAGTTCATCGAGCTGCGGACTCCACAGGACCGCCTCGGCCTGGTCTGCAGGTGGGCCGAGCGCTGCTACGAACGGGGCGAGACGGTCTCGATCCACCTCCCCGACCCCGACGATGCGCGTGAGCTGGACCGGGCGCTGTGGACGTTTCGCCAGCAGTGCTTCATCCCCCACGTGCGCCTGGAGGAGGCCAGGGAGCCACTAATCGAGCCGGTGGTCATCTTCAGCGACGGGCCGGGGGATCTGCTCTCCGACGTGTTGTTCCTGGCGGGTGCCGTCGAGATGCCCGCCTGGTTCACGGAGTTCCCCCGCCTGTACGACCTCGCCCCCGTCTACGACCAGGAGCTGAGGCAGGCGGCAAGGGAGCGTTACGCGGCGTGCCAGGAAGCTGGATACCGCATGCGCTTCATCAGGCCGTGAGCGCGGTGCCCCTGGCGGGACGGCCGACGGTCAGCCTCCGCCCCCCGCGCCGACCTCGACTGAACCGCCGAACAGGGTCAGCGGAGTGAAGTCCACAATGCGGACGCGGTGGAGCTGTCCGGCAAGCTCCTGCGGGCCCTCAAAGGCCACGATGTCGTTCTGCCGCGTGCGCCCGCTCAGCTTCGTCTCGTCTCCCTTGCTCACGCCGTCAACCAGGATCTCCACCTCCCGGCCGACCATCGCGCCGCGGCGCTCCGCATCCACCTGCTCCTGGGCCTCCAGAAGGACGCGATGCCTCTCACGCTTGACTTCCTCCGGTACGTCGTCCGGGAGTCGGGCGGCCGAGGTGCCCGGCCTGGATGAGTACTTGAAGAGGTAGCACTGCTGAAACCTCATCTCCCGGAGCAGCTCGAGGGTCCGGCGGAAATCCGCGTCCGTCTCCCCCGGGAACCCCACGATGAAGTCCGAAGCCAGCGCCACCTCCGGGATCAACTCGCGGGCACGACGGGCCATCATGCGATAGCGGTCGGCGGTGTAGCCCCGCCTCATTCGCCGCAGCACCGCATCCGAACCGCTCTGCGCGGGCACGTGCAGGTGCTCGCACACCGTGTCCAGTTCGCCCACGGCCCGCAGAATCTCCTCGCTCATGTCCCGGGGGTGACTGGTGACGAAGCGAAGGCGCTCGAGTCCGTCTATCCCGTCGAGCATCCGCAGCAGGTCCGCAAGGTCGAGGTCCTCCTCGAGCGTCCGGCCGTAGCTGTTCACGTTCTGGCCCAGCAGCGTTACCTCGCGCACCCCGTCGGCGGCCAGCGCCGAGACCTCCTCGACGATCTCCCGGGGCGAACGGCTCGCCTCCCGCCCCCGGACGTAAGGCACCACGCAGTAGGCGCAGAAGTTGTCGCATCCGCGCATCACACTCACGTAGGCGCTGTGTTGGCTCTCGCGCATGCACGGCATCCGGTCGAAGCGCACCGCCGCGGAGCGGCCCTGCCCCGTTCCGCCTCGCTCGTCCACGTCCACGATGGGGCCGTGGCCGTCGAAGATGCGTTCCAGGTGTCCGGGCACTGCAAGGAATGCGCGCGTGCCGCAGACCAGATCCACAAAGGGAAAGCGCTGCCGGATGCGGGCGCCCAACCGCTGCGCGGTGCAGCCAATGACCCCCAGGATGAAGCGGGGCTCTCGTTGCGCCCGCCGTCGGTACGAGCCCAGGTGGGAGAAGAGCCGTTGCTCGGCGTGCTCCCGCACGCTGCAGGTGTTGTAGATGACCACGTCGGCTCCGTCGGGGTCGGCGACCAGCTTGAAACCGGAACGCGCCAGTTCGCCGCGGAGCAACTGGCTGTCCAGTTTGTTCATCTGGCAGCCGAAGGTCACGACGCATGCTCTGACGGGTTCGCGGTCCATGGGCGGTAGATGCGTGGGATGCTCAGGAGGATCTCTTCGAGAGGGCCCGCTGCACGAGCCGCTCGACTGTCTGGCGGCCTCGCCGCACGTCGCGGCTGCTCTTGCCCTCCACGCTCAGGCGCAGCTCGGCTGCCTTGCGCGGCTGCCGGAGGTTGAACCACCAGTCCCCCGTCCGCACCGTGAGGCCGTCGATCAGCTCCCGGTCGGCGTGCTGGAACTCATCGCGCACGTGGGTCAGCACGGGCTGAGCCATCTCGGCGGAAGGCAGAGCGATGGAGACCTCGCCGCTGCGGGCCAGCCGGTCCAGCTCCCCCGCCAGCTCCGAGAGCGACCGCCCGTCCCCGGACTGATGCGAGCACATGATGAGCAACGCCAGGACAGGGGAGGGGAACCGGAAGAAATCGCGGAAGTAATGCAGGCCCGAGTTGTCCGCCCCGTAGAGGGCGTCGTTGCGCCGGAAGTGCTGGGCAAACTCCAGACGGGTGGTGGGCGCGCTGACCGGCTCGCCGCCCGCCTCCGCGATTCGGGCACGCAACATGGCCGTGGAGCGTACGTCGAACGTGACCCTTCCCCCCGGGTTCCGGCCGAGCATCTCGGTAGCCAGCAGTCCGGCCGCCACGTCGTGCCGCAGCAGGTCGCCCCGCTCGTCAAAGAACACTATCCGTTCGGCAGCAAAGTCGAATGCCGCGCCGAGGTCTGCACCGACCCTCCTGGCCCTGTCCCGGACGGAGGCCACCAGGGCATCCGACGGGAACCTCTTGCCCAGCAACGGGCTGTGGCCGTCCTCCTCGAAACGCAGGGGGACGATCTCCGCCGGCAGGTCGGCGAACAGCTTCCGCACCACGCGTCCCGCCGTCCCGTTGCCTGCGTCGATGAGCAGCTTGAGCGGCCTGATGTCCGGCGCGAACTTGAGCAGATACGACACGTAGTCGGACAGCGGATCCCGCCCGGTCATCTCCCCGGGCAGCCGGCTGCAGCCCAGCCTCATCCGCCGCGCTATGAGCCCGACCTTGTCCAGCCCTGAACCGAACCCGACCAGGCGGCCGTCGGCGCGCCAGATGCGCACCCCGTTCACCTTGTCCGAGTAGTTGCCGCCCCCGACGAACGCTCCCCCCGCGAAGCCGTCTGTCCCCAGCAGGAAGGCGAGCATCTCCGGGGGCGCGGTGCCCAGATTGACCACGTCCATGCCGCCCCGGTTGACCCCCTCCGAGAAGGCCCGGGTGAAGCTGCGCGAGTTCTCCCGCGCGTCGCAGGCAACCGCCAGGCGGGAACGGGACGGGTTCTCCGAACGGAGGAACTGCGCCGCCGCCAGCCCCACTTTCCGGATCACGTAGTCATTGATGTCCTGCGGCACCCCACCCAGCACCGCCGTCCGCCGGAATATGGAGGAGGGCACCTTCGGGTCGGTCGGCACGGAACCGGCCACCTCGGCCTCCCGGTGAGGGCACAGCAGGCACTTCGGATACTGGTTGCGCTGACGGGTGCGGCAGATGGCGAGCGATATCGCGTACTCCTCTCCCGGGCAACTCCGCTCCGCCGGGGCCTGCTTCGCGCTCACGCTCTGCTTCTCCTCACCGTCCATGCCCCTCAGCATACGCCAGAGGGCGGAGGAGCGTCAAACAACCAAGCCGGGCCGCGCCGACGACGCGGACGGCTACAGGGCCTTCACCAGTGCCACCCGGAAACCCCCGCCCGGAGCCCGGAGGGGCAGGCGCCCCGCCGCGCCCATCGCCTGCTCGGGCCCCCATGCGGAGCGCCTCACGTCCAGCCAGCGCACGGACACCTCCCCCGCCACCTCCGAGCAGTCCAGCACCACCTCGCCGCCGTCCATAAAGCAGACGGCATACTCCGCGCCCGACCGCGCCAGGCAGTACGCCGCGTCCTCCGTCCGCTCAGCGAGGAGGTCGTTGTGCGGTTCGCAGTTGAGCAGGTCCATCTCCGCGGTCAGCATGCGCATGCTGCGGATGTGCGTCTGCGCGAGGCGCGAGAGGCCCAGGCCAGTCTTCGGGCGATGGAAGCGGACGGCCGAGACGCCGGCGAACACGTTGCGCCAGAAACGCTCCTCCCCGTGGACGGCTTCGCCGGAGAACGGGGTCTCGGGGTCGCCTCCGTACATCTTGACGCAGGTGATGGGCCTTATCACGCCGGACTCGGCTATCCGGTCCCGGACGTAGAGCGCGGTCCGGTAGTGCACCCCTCCCCTCTGCGTGTTGTGGTTCGAGATGTCCACGAATGTGTAAACGTCCGGGCTCGCCAGGGTAACCCCGACGTTGGAGCGGTGCAGGTGGGGGTGATCCTCGATGGTCTGGACGCGGGCGCCGGGCACCTCGCCGTCGGACGGGTCCCAGTTGTCCCACATCTCGGTGGTCTCGACCCGGCATCCGCGCCGGGCCGCCCTGTCCCGGACGTACCCGGCCCAGTAGCGGCCCCAGCGGGGGTCGGCATTAGTCTCATTGTCCATGCAGTAGAGCACGTGACCGAACTGGAGCGTACAGGAGAGCACCTTGTCGACGAACGCTT
>JASFTU010000087.1:0-7228 GCA_050050635.1 Candidatus Brocadiaceae bacterium | reverse complement strand
GTTCAGGCAGTTGAACAGGACCAGGCCCCGGTCCTCGGTCCTTTGTCGCGTCACATCGCAACAGAGCAGCCCGCAGACGGCGCCATCTTCGCCCGACCCGGGCCTCACCAGTCCCAGCATGTAATGCCTGTCGAAGACCTGCACCCCGGCCCGACTGACCTCGGCCAGGAGGCGACGCACCATGAGGCGAGAGGTCCACGGTCCCGCGGAGGTCGCGCGCTGGCAGGGGTCGAAGTCCGTCTTGTAACCCACGAATCCGCCGTGTTCGTCGTGCGGGAAGGGCACCCCGATCTCCACCAGATAATGGAAACACCTCAGTGAGTTGAGGGCCTCCACGAGGGCCAGGTCGCCGTGCGCGCATCCGGCGGCCGTCAGCGTCTCGGCGAACTTGCGGGGGGTGTCCGGCTCGGAGGGGTGGGTCCCGAGCTTGTAGTAGGTCTGCTTGTCCGAACCGGCGTTGTGGGAGGTGCCGGTGCCGACGCCTTCGGTCAGGACGGCAACCCGGGAGGCGGGCTCCGAGACGCCGCACTTCGCCATCTCCTGCACGAGGCGGGCCGCGCAGGCGAGCCCGGCGGCGCCGCTCCCCACCACGACCGTGTTGAGCGAGTACACGGGGAGCGTGAGGCCGCCGATCTCCACCCGTCGGAAAGAGGCCATCCCGCACCCCCGTCAGAGCCTTCGGATACAGAACCCGCCGCTGACCTCGATCGCCTCTCCGGTCGAGTAGTCGAGGTCGCCCCGGGCGACGGCAGACACGAGGCGGGCGACGTCCTCGGGCTGTCCCCATCGCCGCATCGGCACCAGGCCCTCCGCGATCAGCCGGTCGTACTTCTCCTTTACCCCCGCCGTCATCGGCGTCTCGATGATGCCCGGCCGGACCTCTATAACCGGAATCCCGTGCTCGGCCAGTCGGTGCGCATAGAGCCGGGCCACCATGCTCAGGCCGGCTTTGCTGATGCAGTACTCCGCGCGGCTGGGGGATGAGGTGTAGGAGGATACGGACGAGATGAACACGATGCGGGGCGTTCCCACCACTCCCCTGTCCTTCCACTCGATCATCCGCCGCGCCAGAAGTTGCGTGAGGAAGTACGGCCCCTTCAGGTTCACCGACATCACGCGGTCGTAGCTTTCCTCCCCGGCAGCCAGCATGTCCGTCCGCTCTCTGGGAGCCACTCCCGCGTTGTTGACCAGCAGGTCGAGCCGTCCGAACTCCTCGGCGACGAACTCGACCATCGCTTTCCGATCGTCCGGCTGAGCCACGTCTGCGCGGAATACCGCCGCTGTCCCCCCGCTCCGTTCGATGGCGTTCCTGACCCCGTACGCGCCCGACTCCGGGCGGTCGGGATCCACCGCCACGTCGTTGACGATTACCGCCAGCCCTTCACGGGCCAGCGCGAGCGCTATGCCACGCCCGATTCCCTGGCCCGCTCCCGTGACCAGCGCTACCTGCTGTGTTGTCTCAGCCATGTGCTCTCGGCCCTTGATGAGGGTGGTCAGAGCGGCGAGGGCCACTGTAGCCAACGCCCGCCGGCGGGTCAAGCAGGGACGTGCGGCGAGCGGGAGATGCGGAATGCACTGAACCCGTACGTCGCCTCTTGCGTCATGGCTACAGGGGAGAGACCGCGCAAGTGCGTGCAGAACGCCGGGAATGTGATTGACTGTCGCCTCAACCCGGATGGCCCGCGTGGAAGCCCCCTATCCTCGCGGCTGTGCCTGGAACATTGAGCGTTCGCGGCTGTTAGTACATAGAGGGACTTCTCCCGCGCCGAAGGCGGCCGCACGGGTCGCCGAACCACGAACTCCTTGAAAACTCTGTTGGATTTACGTACAATCCAGCGCCTTACCGGCGGACGTTCGAGCTCATCCATCGTTGCGCCTCTCCTTTGCACGCAAGCACAGCGAGGGGTTTTCCATCTCTGCCAGTGACCCCTGCCGCCCCGACCCAGAAGAGGCGTCCGGCTACCGCCAGCGGCGCCGCGGACACGCTCGCCGATCCGGTCCGCGGGGGCGATTCCGGCATGAACACGGAAGTGGGCAAGTCGTGACACCACCGTCACAAAGAGCTGTTACCCTCAGGACAGGACGGCACGTTCAGTGTGGATCGTCCAGCAGTATGAACGCGGAAGCCGGGAGAGCGTCGCGATACAGGACAGCGGCCGCCGTGGCCCTGCTCCTCTGCCTGGCCGCGGGGCAGTTCCTCTATGGAGAGGAGTCCACGCGGCAGGAGGAGGGCCTGGAGCCGAGTGGCATCTGGGTGACGCCACGCGTGCGGCCGTTCCGCCCGACCCTGGCGCTGCCCGGACAGGTGGAATGTCCACGCACCGACGAGGTGATGTCTCACTATCGCTGGTGGACCAACATCAAGTGGATGGCTCCGGAGGGAAGCCGCGTCGACAGGGAGGACGTGGTGGCGATCGTCTTCCATGAGGACCTCGAGAGGATAGCTCGCGAGTCCGGCCAGACGCTGGCCGAGAGAAAGGCCGAGCTCGCCGCGCGCAGGGAGGGGAAGAAACTGCACAAACTGGACCGACAGCGGAGCGTGAGGAAGGCGGAACGCACGTTGCGCGAGGCCGAGTTCGCCCTCCGTAAGCTCGAGCGGGGACCGGAGCCAGAGGAACTGCGCATCGCTGAGCTGGAGATCGAGAAGGCACGTGCCGAGCTGGAGGCGGCCGAGCGGGCAGTCCGGCGGGCACAGATGCTTGACGAGCGCGGATCGCCCTCGCAGGAACAGAAGCGGCGCCTGCTGCACGAGCAGAAACTGGCGGCCGCCCGACTGGAGGCAGCCCGGCTGGAGCGGGCCGCCCTCAAGAACAGGCCCACGGAACTGAAGCTGCTGGCCCAGCGGGCCGCGGTCTCCTCGGCCCGCGCCGCGTGGGAGGCGGCCCGACGGGATGCCGACGCGGAACGCAGGAAGGAAGAAGCCGAGATCACCCAATGGCGCCTGCAGGTGAATGGCATGGCCTTCGACTTCCAGAAATGGCAAAGCCGCGTGCGCGCACTGGAACGCAGGTGCGGAATGGCCGGCCTCGTGCTGTGGGAAGCCGCGCCCGGGGACGCCAGCGTCTGGCCGGGTGTCATCGCCACGGTCATCGATCCCACGGTTGCGATCTTCGTGGGCAGGGCCACCGAGGAGCAAGTGGCCCGAATCGCCCCCGGCCAGCAGTGCCACCTGGAGTTGCCCGCGCTGCCGGGCAGCCGGCTGTCCGGCCAGGTCGCAGCCGTAGCCGTCACCGGCAGCGATCTGGCCACCAGGATGCGCTTCGGCGAGCAGGAGGAATGGCAGGAGAGCGGAGTCAGGGTCTACGACGTGGCAATCCACGTCTCCGAAGCCGCCGACCTCCCCCTCTACCAGGGCCTGACCGGCAAGGCGTTCATTCCCGTGGATGAGCAGACCAAAGCACTGGTCATCCCCCGCGCCTGTGTCAGCGAGGAGGACGGACGGGCCAGGGCGCTGGTCTGGGAGGACGACCGGTGGGTGAGTCGGGAACTGGAACTCGGTGCCGGTGATGAGCGTTACGTGACGGTCGTCTCCGGCGTCGAGGCCGACGACAGGATAGCCATACCACGAGAAGCACGGGAACCGAAGTGAAGGCCATGGAACAGGCAATCAGAGGTCCGTCCCGGGAAGCGGCGGCGCGGCTCACAGCCGGTGCGATCTTCCTTGCGCTCCTGACAATGGGCGCCTCCGCGTGGGCGGACACGGGACAGCCGGAGCGGACGGCCGGCGCCACGATCGTCCTGCCGGGCACGCTCGAGGCTTCCGACGCCGTCCTGGTGACCCGGCGCAGCCAGGACTGGCGCAACCCGGAAGCTTCTCTCGTCGAACTCGTGCCCGAGGGTTCCCGAGTGGAGAAGGGAGACGTCCTCTTCAAGGTGGACACGACGGGCATCGAACGCCGGGTGGCGGACCAGGAGGCCACAGTAAAGTCGAGCCGGCTGGCCGTCACGGCCGCGGAATCGGAGGTGGCTACCCTGGAGGCCGAACTGGAGGCCACGCGCCAGAGCGTGCCCCTCCAGCTGGCGGCGGCGCGACTCAAGGTCGAGCGGCTTCGCAACCTGCCCGAACCCGCCGAGCTGGCCGAGGCCGAGGCCGAAGTCGAGCGCCTGCGCGCCACGCTGCAGGAGGCGGAGAGTCAGTTGGAAGACGTGGCGGCGCTGGCCCGGCGTGAGCTGGCCTCCGAGCAGGCGCTGGTGATGGCCCGCTTCGATCGGCACATCACCGCCGCGGAGCTGGCCCGCGCTGAAGCGCACCTCGAACACGTAGAAGCCGGCGCCGATGCCCGGCAGATCAAGATGGTCGAGATCGGTGAGCAGATCGCCGAAATAGACCTGGAGCTGGCCACCGCCGGCACAGAGGTCAACATGGCACGGGCGCAGGTCGACCTGCAGGCAGCGCGGGCCGACCTGGCCTTCCAGGAGGGCAGGCTGGGCAGGTTGCGCAAGGAATTGACGCTGGCTACGCGCCATGCTCCGTCCAGCGGCAAGGTGGTGTACTGCGAGGTACGGGTGGGCTACCGCGAATACGAGAAGGTCTCCGAGGGCGTCGAGGTCGACCTCGCCGATCCGGTCGTCTCCATCATCAGCGGCGAGAAGTTCCAGTTCCGGGCCCAGGCCGACGAGTCTCTGCTGGCGCGCATCCGCCCCGGCCAGGCGGTCGAAGTGCGCCTCGAGGCACTGCCCGAGACGCCGCTGGCCGGCACAGTGGAGAGGTTCGACATCTCCAGGAAGGGCCGCAAGGAGGTCGTGGCCGAGGCGTTGATTGACCTGGAGTCGCCGAGGCCGAAGGAGTTCGACGTGATCATCGCCCTCGAAGAGGTGCCGGAGGAACTGATGCCGGGCCTCAGCGGCACCGCCGAGCTGGGATGCGGCGACGAACCGCGCCCCGAAGCGGCCGGCACGCCGAGCGTGG
Source organism: Candidatus Brocadiaceae bacterium (assembly GCA_050050635.1). GTDB lineage: Bacteria > Planctomycetota > Brocadiia > SM23-32 > SM23-32 > JASFTU01. The sequence goes on along the minus strand of JASFTU010000087.1, from coordinate 2,319 downwards.
AGGTACCCCGGGGCTCCACCCCGCCCGTCTGCTTCCCCGGCTACGTGGCCGCCATGGAGAAGGAGCCCCTCTTCACGCCGATCAACGTGATGGGATACATCACCAGACTGGCCCCGCCGCACACGCACCTGGAGGAAGGAGACGTCATCCTGGAGCTGACGGGCACCATGGCCAGGGCGAACCTGGAGGAGATACAGCATCTGCCCGAACTGGACCGGGAGCGCGTCCGCCTGGCACGGAAGGCCGCCGAATGCGAGCAGCAGCGCTGTGAACTGCAGTCCAGGAAGGCAAAGCTCCGGCTGGAGATATCACGACTGGAAGTGGAGCACCTGGAGTCCCTCCCCCGGCCGACGGAGGCCCGCATGGCCGAAGCCGACGTGGAGAAGGCACGGCTCCAGCTCCAGCGGGCGGAGCGGCTCAAGCAGATGGCCCGCCTCGGCTCACTCGATTCCGAATACGATCTGGAGCAGAAGAAGCTGGCCGCGGAGCTGGCGAGGCTCACGCTCGAGCAGGAGAAGTGCCGGCTGGCACTTCGGCGCAAGGGCGCACCGCCGGAGGAACTGGAGGCCGCCCGCTACGGCCTCCGCGATGCCCGCCTGGAGGCCGAAACCGTAAGCAGGCGCGCCGAGAAAGCGCACGACTACCACGAGAAGCTGATCGCCAAGGCCCGGGTCCAGCTCAACAACCGACTGGGCAAGCTGGCGCTGCTGGAACAGCGATTGGAAGGACGCATCCTGCGGGCGCCGGTCTCGGGCGAGATCGTGTACGGCCCCCATCGCTACCACCGCCACCGGACCATCAAGAAGGGAGACTTCCTGCCTCACTGGCCCCTGGCGCTGGGCTACATGTGCGACCTGAGCAGACTGAAGCTCTGCGCCGTCGTGGACCAGCCCTACGTCGCCCGTCTGAGACCCAACCAGTCCGTGCGGGTTCGCCTGCGGGCGTTCGGCAACCGCCTCTTCGAGGGCCGCGTGATCGGGATCGTGCCGCTCCTGCGCGACCGGGAACAGGTCACAGAGGAGCAACGGGAGGCGCCGGACCGTTACTCGAGGGTCCGCAGCACGCGCGTGGACATCGCCCTGGAACTGCCGGAGGACAGCCCGCTGCGCGTGCTGCCCGGAATGACCGGCACGGCCTTTCTGCCGCCCGAGGAAGACGATGGCTCCTGAGCGCCGCCGTGGATGGCTGGCACGGGTGCTGCTGACGGCCGTAGCGACGGCCGGACTGGCCGCCGGGGCCCTTGCGGTCGAGGAGAAGCCCCCGCGTCCGCCCACAGGGGAGCGGGCTCTGGCCTGTCGGGCCCGCGTTGGGGATTTCGTCCGCAGCGTGCGCGCCAGGGGGACGCTGCGGGCCGCCAGAGTAACCCTGATTACCGCCCAGCTCTCGGACCACTACGTGGTGGAGCTGGTTCCCCGCGGCGCGTCGGTGGCGGCCGGCGATGTCATAGCCCGCCTGGACACGGAGGGCATCGAGGAGGAGATCCTGAACACCAGGGGAGAGATCGTGGCCGCCAGGTCAGCGCTGGCCGCTGCCGAGGCGGCCTTCGAGCGGACAAAGCTGGAGGTGGGAACCGGCATCGAGGAACTGGAGGCGCAACTGGCGGTCGCCCGGGCGAAGCTGCAGTACGAGCAGGCCCGGCCGCTGCCCGAGGAGGAGCGCATCGCAGAGGCCATGCTCAAACGCGCGGAAGCCCGCCTGGAGTACGCTCGATACTGGCGCGAACTGACGCGACTGCTCTTCGAGGAAGACCTGGCCAGCCAGCAGGACGTGCGGCGCGCGGAGTTCGACCACCATACGGCCCGCATTGAGCTGGCGAGAGCGGAGAAAGCGCATGAAGAGACGCTGAAGGGCGCCAGCCGGGAGGATCTGGAAGAGGCAGAAGTAGAGGTCGATGAGCTGCGGGTGGAGCTGCAGGAAGCACGCGAGACCAGGGAGCAGCGCACCAACAAGGCCCGGGCGAAGGTGGAGGAAGCGCAGAACACGTTGGACAAGCTCCAGACCACCCTCTCGGAGCTGGAGGAAGACCTGGAGAAGGCCACCGTCCGGGCCGAGCACGACGGGGCCGTCTTCAGCCATGGCGAGAGCACCGTGCAGGTGGGCGACCCGGTGTGGAAGGGGAAGGCGATCGCTGACCTCGCCGACACCAGCGCACTCGTTTTGTCCTGCAAGGTGCGGGAGTGTGACTCGCAACTGGTCGAGGAGGGGCAGGCGGCCAGGGTGCACCTGCTGTCCATGCCGGGCCGTCCCATCGAGGGCGAAGTCGTCAGCGTGGCGGGAACCCTCAGTGAGGATGACGCCAATCCGGACATGCGCCACCGG
>JASFTU010000086.1:0-7329 GCA_050050635.1 Candidatus Brocadiaceae bacterium | reverse complement strand
GGCGGCCGGCCTGCTGACGGGGCTGGCCGCAGTGGTGGACGTGGGGCACGGATTCATCTTCGGCATCGCCTTCGGGCTCTACATCGTTTTCTACCTGCGTTCGTTTTCCTCACTGGTCTGGTTCGGCATCGGGAGCATTCCGCCGCTCGCGCTCCACTGCATCGTCCAGTATCGCATCTGGGGGAGCATCCTGCCCGTGCAGATGATCCCGGGGACGCGGGATTACGCGCTCAGCTACTGGCGCTGCCGGATGGGTGCGGACGCGTGGGATATACCGCGCACGTACTACTGGCTGCTGACCCTGTTCAGCACGCGGGGGCTGTTCGTCCTCAGTCCCGTGCTCCTTCTGGGAGCGGCGGGGATCGTGGGGGAGGTGCGCGAGGCGTGCGGGAGCTCGGGCCCGGAGGAGGCGCCGGAAGCCGCTCCGGCGTTCCCTGCCCTCACCGTGACCTTCGCAGTGGCGTTCCTGTTCGTCTATTACAGCTTCCTCGCCAACACGAACTTCTGCGGGGCGTGCTTCGGTTTCCGCTGGTACATCGGCTTTACGCCGCTTCTGGCATTCTACGCCGTTCGGTGCTATGCGCGGAACCGCGGCAGGACATGGGTTCGGCGGGCCTTCTACGTGCTCGGCCTGATCTCGCTGATGTATGCCCTGATCGGCATGCAGGACCAGTGGACGTTGATGGAGATGAACCCGCATCCGGCCGTCCAGGCGCTCCGACTGCTCCGGGGGTTCTGAGCCGGGGTGGGCCTCACGGCCGGAGCTTGGCGGGCAGGAGGGGGCGTACCTCCCGCGGGGCGGTCTCCATGGCTGCCTGCGCGATGCGTCGGGCCTCCGCCGACTTGCCTTCCAGCAGGCGCTCCCGGACGACCCGCCGGGTGAGGCCGGCGAACTTCTCCCGGAGGAGGCGGCTCTCCGGCCACCACCGGCAGGCTTCGCGCACCGTGTTCCAGGAGTCGGTCAGCTCGCCGTCCGCCGCGTCGTATGCCGCCGACCACAGGCTGTAAGCGGCGCCGTACTGGCGCGGGTCGAGTTGCTGCGGCGTGTCTCGCCACAATTTCGGCCGGAGGGCCGGACCCAGGAGCAGGAAGACCAGCCCCGCAACCACCAGCAGGCGGGCGCTCCGCCGGCCATGAGGTACCAGGACATCCTCCACTGCGCCGGGCGTGCCGAGGCGGGCCTTCGTGAGCATGCACAGGGCGACCCCCGTGCAGAGCACGGCCAGGGCCACCAGGGAGGCGGCGAGGCCGACCCGGAAGGCAGCCGGCCTGAAAGCGAATACAACCCGGTGCGCGCCCGGTTCCAGCCGCACGCCTTTGAGCAGGTAGTCCACTTTGAGCAGCTCTGCGGGCGTGCCGTCCACCTCCACGCTCCAGCCCGGGTAGTGCTGGTCAGCCAGCACCAGGTAGCCTGTTCTGTCGAGTTCCGCCTCGACCACCAGACGATCATCCGAGTCCTGCACCACCTCGGCGTGCTCGCGCGCACCGGCACGGCCGGGCCGGAGGTCGAGCGGGGGCTGAGCGGAATCCCCGATCAGAGCCTTCTCGCGGTAGTCGAACCGGTCGTCGGTCAGCACCCTGACTGCATCGACGCCGGTCGGCAGACGCTCCGCCCGGTGTACGATGAAGGCCCGCGGGAGGGCGTTCGGGTTCTCGAAGACGCGGATCCCGTCCACTTCCCGGAGCAGTCGGTATCCCGGGGGCAGGCTATCCCTCGGGGTAAGTATGTAGCGGGCTCCCAGCAGATCGAGTGGTCGGGACAGGCCGAACTCGATCAACGTGCCCCGATGGTGCGGCATGCCGAGCAGGGACTTCAGCGCGGCGGTCTGCAGCGGGCAGAAGCCACCGACAGAAGGAAGGTTCCACAGCATGTTGGCGTTCGGCGGGACGCGGTCCAGCGATCGGGCGTAGAGCCCCGGCTCCAGCGCCCAGCCGCGCGTGAAGGGCATCCGTGCCAGGGCCCCACCCGTCGGACGTCGACCGTAGTAGCGGTAGCGGAATATGCGAGCGGGTGGCAGACGCCGGAGGGCACGGACCAGCGCGGGCGGCTCGCGGTAGATGTCCGGGTCGGTCACCACGCTGAACTCGCGGCCGACGTAGGCCAGCTCCGCGAACAGAAGGAGGCACCACAGGGCCGTCGCGGTCCTGCTCCACGCCGCACGTCCGGCGAACAACACCAGCAGGACCGTCCCCCCTACGCCGACTACGGCCAGACGCCACAGGTCGGCCGGAAGTGTTCGATGGAGGTGGCGCCACACCACGTCCAGCTCGAACTCGGGTAGCTGAGGGAACGCTGCCGCCAGCGCCGGACGGTTCAGGGACGCCGGGCCGGCGTTCCAAACCGCGGCCACGGCCATGCAGGCAACCGAGACGACCAGCACGACGCCGGCCGATACGAACGCCCATCTGCGCAGCCTCTCCCTGTTCTCGGATTGCCGTAGCTGGTCCAGACCCATTCCCGCGAGAAGCGCCGCGCAGAGCGCCATGACGAACGCGAACCGGGAGGGGAATCGCGATGCACGGAACACCGGGAGGTAACCGAAGGCGTTGTAGATGGAGCCGTGGAATCCGAGCGAGAACAGGAACGAGAAGATGCCCAGACCGCTGAAGAAGAGGGCCCGTCGGCTGCGGTCGGTCGCGGCGCCGAACAGCGCCAGCATCAGCGTGCCCACTCCCATGAACATGGTAATCTCGGTGTAGAGCCCGGGCTCGAAGTTGGCCCAGTAGCTTCCCAGCCCGGGCGAGCCGAAGTAGTGGGGCAGCAGCAGGGTCATCAGGTTGGCCGGGACGCCGGAACTGGCCCCGGGGAGGGCGAAACCGCCGCGGCTGGTGTGGCTGACCAGTTCGGCCAGCGGGAGGATCTGGACTGCCGCCAGCAGCCCGCCCAGCAGGCCCGCCGCCATCAGGCCGACCGTGACGACTCCCACCTGCCGGACCGTCTCCGCCACGATCTCCATCAGCCGCAGGCGCCAGAGCGCGTAGATACCGCATGCCAGGGCGCAGTAGAGCGTGTACTGCGGCTGGGCACCGAGAGCCAGCATGGCCGTCGCCCCGGCAAACCCCAGCAGCGGCGCCAGAGTGCGGTGCCGAACCCACAGCTCGATGAGAGCCAGCAGCACCGGCAGCCAGGCAACCCCGACCACGATGTTGGTGTGGTGTGCGTGGTAGAGGACCGGCCCGGACAGCATGTACGCGATGCCCGCAAGAACGGCCGCCCCACGGCCCAGGCACAATACCCGGGCCAGAACGTAGGTGAAGACCCCCGCCAGGGCGAAGTGGAGCACGTGGTAGTAGTTGTAGGCCACCCACGGGGGCAGGAAACGGAACAGGAGCAGGAAGGGGGGATACAGCGCGTTGCTCTGGCTTTCGGCGAACAGCGGGAAGCCGCAGAGGATCCGACTCGTCCACAGCGGGAGACGGCCCTCCTTCAGGGCCTCCGCGTAGAAGTGACGGTAGGGGTAGTTCTGGATCGCGTGGTCGTAGTGGAAGAACACGCCCCGCAGAGCCACTGCACTGTGGAAGAACAGGCAGCAGGCGATGAGGATCAGGGCCACAGCGGCGGCCTCGCGCCACCACCCTCCACGCGCTGGCTGTGGCGATGCCTCTTCCACCCTCTCCACCCGGGGTCTGTGCGTGTCGGGGCGAAACGGGCCGGATGCGCCCGGGTCACCGTTCGGGTTCAACCGTGATCACGATCTTGGCGCTGCCCGTGTTCTGGGTCTCGTCGGTTGCCGCGACGACGAACACGTGCTCGCCCGCTTCGAGCACGTCGGTCGGGAAGGCGAACGCCTCCTGGAGCGAATCGAAGATGCCGTCGGAAGGGAAGGCCGCCTCCCAATCGCCGGAGTTGCGGCTGACGTTCAGCTCGGCAATGCGGCTCCCCTCATCACGGGCCACTCCCGTGATAAGGTAGGAGCCGTCTCCGCGAGGCTCCGCGTCGAGATCCACCACGGCGGGGGGACGGTTGTCCACGGTGAAAGGCGGAGTGATGCGTTCATCGCGCAAGGCGTCCTCCACCGACCGCGCCAGGTCATCCCGGGCCACCAGCTTCAGCATGTAGCGGCCATCGGGAACGCGCGTGGTGTCCCACTTGTAGGCGGGCTCCTCCCGGATGTCCTCTTCGAGAGGCTTCCACTCCTTCTCGTCCATCGCGCGATAGTGGAGGTCGTAGGCGAGGTCGTCCTCGTTCGGGTCGGTCGCCTTCCACTCTATGGCTCGCACGGCGGGTTGCCCGTTGCCCTGCCCTCGCCGCCTCGCCGGACGTGGCCTTCCTCGGCCTCCGGCGTCGCCGTTGTCCTCCTTCCGCAGCATCGAGACGCCGTCGATCTTCAGGTCCTCGATGCGCGGTTTGCGGTTGGCCTGACGGAAGCTGACGTTCACTTCCCACAGGCGGGGCGACCCCATGCGGGCATGGGTAGAGAGCTCTGCGCCAAACTGGGCAAAGCGTCCGATCGGCGCGTCCACCTCGTCGCCGCTCGACTCGGTGGCCCATCGCGACCAGTCGCTCCAATGCTCGTCCGGCTCCGCCGCGTTGCCCGTCCGCAGCTTGAGGCGAACGTTCTGTCCCGTCTCGACGGCGGCCTCCCACCAGATCCTGCCCCAGCGTGAGAGGTAGCCGGCGTCGAACGGCTTGCTCACGAGCTCGCCGGTCGTGCGGGGGCCGCTCCTGAGGCGCCACAGGGCGCCCGCGTTGGACATGCCGATGATGGCGTCGCCGCCGGGTTCCGCCGCGATGGCGGTCAGGTGCGCCGAGTCGAACTCGTTCAGCACGCACTGTGTCTCGTCGGCTTTGATGCCCATCAGCCGGCCCCCGGGGCCCGTGCCTGCGAGGACCTGGTCGTCGAACAACGCGAGGCTCAGCACGAACACCTTGTCGAAGCGCGCAACGACCGTGGCCCCCTCCCGGGGGTCGATCCGGTAGACGCTGTTGTGTGCGCCCGGGGCTCCCTGGATCGGCGTCTCGGGCGCCGGCGGCGGCGTCGGTGCCTCGTTCGGGGACCCCGGCTGAGGCGGCGACGGCACGCTGCCGCTCTGCCGACCGCCTTCGGCGGTGCACGCATACAGGACGCCCTGCTGGTCGAGAACCAGGTCGTGCACCTCTCCCTCCGCCGCGTCGTAGACGATGGTGGCCGAGCCTTTCCGGTCGACCCGGTAGACGTAGCCCTCGGGGGCCGTTCCCGCGTAGACGTTGCCCTCGGGATCGACCGCCACGCACATGAGGTGCTTCTGTTCCACCTTCGCGAGTTCCTTCGACTCGCCGACGCGGTTGAACTCGAGCAGTCTTCCCTCCGGGCCCGTGGCGCAGTAGATCCCGTGTGCCGGCCCGAACGCCATGTCCCACACGTAGGAGTCCGGCACTTCGGCGAAGGTCGACACCTCCCCCCGGCGGTCGATCCGCAGTATCGCTCCGCCCGGCGCGGTGGCCGCCAGGACGGAGCCGTCCTGAAGGGGAAGAACGCTCAGCACGTGCTTGGTCGCCACGCTGTGCAGCAACTCGAGCCTGTCGCCCTCGAGGACGTAGATCGCGCCCGGCGAGCCGGTGCCCACGTAAACGGCACCGCCCGAGGCGGCCTCCACATCCCAGACGAACTCCGCCTCCAGACCCTCGATTTCCTCGGTTTCGGGAGCCAGCACGACCTCCCCGGTCGAGAGCACGGAGACGCCCTCCAGTTCGCCGGCGGCGAAGGCTTCAGCTCCGCTGGCGGTCCAGGTCTTCGCACGGGCGGACGTGCAGGGGAAGGACAGCACCAGGACCATCAGGAGAGGGTATAGAGCTGTGCGCATCGTCGCCTCCGGCTCCTGTCGCTTCAGGGATTGTACGGTTCCGGCTCCACGATCCGGATGGTTACGGTCTGGGATCCGGTCAGCACGTACGGGGTGGGAACTGCCTCCAGTTGGTCGGAGATGAGTTGTCGGACGCGCCCCGCGCCGCCGAACTGCAGGATGTTGAGTGCCGACGTGGGAAGCGTCGGCAGCGGTTCCCCCGCGTAGCGAAGGCCCTGCTCCACGAAGGAAGCGCGGACGACCAGGTTCCGGTTCGACTCGATCCGCTCCAGCATGTCCACCAGATGCTCGAAGCTCATCGGCGCGAAGAACCCCGGGTCCAAGCGCGCGTCCACCATCGTGCTGGTCACCGCATCGCAGACCAGCACCTCCACGTCCGTGCCCGGCCGCGCGGTTTCCGGTATGGACAGGCCGACCTCTTCGGTGACTTCGTCTCCTCTCCATTTGCGCAGCGTCACCAGGAGTGTGACCTCGGTGCCCGGCTCGGCCCGAAGACGGTCGGCGGTGACGGACTCTATCACGGCCGCCTCGAAGCCCTCCCGAATGTTCAGCCCGTAGTCCACCGACTCGACCTCCACCTCCTTGAACGGGTTCGTCAGGAGTGCCGACAGGGGCAGGTCCACGAGCTGGAAGGAGGGCAGGAGCGCCGAGCGACCGACGAACACGTTGCGGAGCACCAGCGGCTCGGGCCGATCCTTCAGAGCTATCTCGGCCTTCGCCTCGAGCGTGTAGCGGCCCCCCTGGCCCTGCCAGCGCGCGCTGCTGGCCGCCACGGCGTAGAAGGTGAACAGAGGCGCTGTCTGCCAGAACCCGGCCACCTGGTAGTCGTACTGCTCCTCGACCGGCCCGCTGACGCGGACCCGACAGGGGAACATGGGCGCCGTCTCCCCCAGCCTGCCCACGACCCCGGAGTCGCGATCCTGGATGATCCTTCCGATCACCCGTTCCGCGGTGCTCAGTCGGAACGACCGGTAGATCGACGGGACAACCGTCTGCGCCCTCCCGAGGATCAGCGGGAGGTCCACATCGCCGGCGCCGAACAGAGGATGGCCGAACGCGGCCACCCGGTCACCGTCCACCCACGTGACCGTGCCCATGCCGCTCACCTCCATGTCGCCGCTGACCAGAAGGGCGCCCACCGGCACTCCCGGCGCGAGTTTGACCTCGTCCGAGCCGGCCGCGCCGGCGGCCGCCGCCTGAACGGGCATCAACGCGCCTCCCGCCAGCGCGGACCGCATGAGGCCGGGGCCCGGCGGGCCGCCGCCTATGTTCAGGGGAATCGGCAGGGGCTCGAACTCCGCCACGGTGCCGTTCCCCAGCGTCCACCGCACGGGCTGTAACCGGTGCGCCGAGGCGTCACCGAAGTGAGGCAGCGCCGTCCGCATCATCGCGTTCTGCAGCCGCAGGGGGTCGTCCCGCCCGTGCGGGGAGAGCAGGAGGGAGGCCACCTGGCCGAAGCGCTCGCGCTTCACCCGCGCCGCCTCGGCACGGTAGTCGGCCTGCCGCCCCGGGGAAGGCTCCTCCGCGACGTTCTGGGCCTTGAGT
>JASFTU010000085.1:0-7458 GCA_050050635.1 Candidatus Brocadiaceae bacterium | reverse complement strand
TGCGCCTGGTGACAGGCGACCACCGCACCATGGGCCTGCGCCAGCGCGGCCACCCGCATCACGCCGCTCACGCCCCCGCAGTGGAGGGCCTCGGGCTGCACGATCGAGACGGTTCGCGGCGCCAGAAGGTCGGCGAACTGGCTCAGGTAGCGCAGTCTCTCCCCGCTGGCCACGGGCACCGGCATGGCGCGGGCGAGCTCGGCCGTGGCCCGGACGTCCTGCGAGTTGACCGGCGTCTCAAACCACAGCGGCCCGAACTCGGCCAGCGCCCGCCCCAGCCGGAGTGCCGTGGCGGCGTTGAACCGGTCGTGACCCTCGATCAGGATATCGACCTCCTCACCCACGGCCTCGCGCACCGCCCGCACAAGAGAAAGTGACAGCCTCTCCTCGGCCGGGCCGAGGTTGAGATACGCCGTCCCGAAGGGATCGAACTTCAGCGCCGTGTAGCCCATCTCCTTGACCGCGAGGGCCTTCTCGGCGAAGGCCCCCGGCTCGCGGGGGCACCTGTACCACCCGTTGGCGTAGGCGCGGAGGCGACCCTGCGTCCTGCCGCCGAGCAGGCGCCACAGCGGTTGCCCGGTGACCTTGCCCAGCACGTCCCAGCAGGCGATCTCGATGCCGCACATGCCGGCCAGGTTCTGCAGGAATACCCCTTTGAACATCCGCTCGAAGAGGCGGACGGGCTCCCGCGGGTCCATCCCGACCACGAAACGCCTCAGCTCCTCCACCTCCGCGGCGGGAGCCCGTGCCGTCAGGCCCGTGGCTTCTCCCAGCCCGTGCACCCCCTCATCGGTCTCCAGCCGGACGATCACCCAGTTCTTCCACGGATTCCCGACGATGATGGTCCGGACGTCGGTGATTTCCACGTTCACTCTCCCATTGGCTCTGCCCGGCAGTGCGGGGCTGCTACTTCCCCCGGCTCATCAGCGGCTCGAGCGCCGCCAGTATCTCGTCGAGGTAGCGGGAGGACACCTCGTCGAGCGGCATCTCCCCGTTTCTCTTCAGCGGACAGTCGATGACGCCTCGCCGGTAGAGGACCTCCTTGTAGCATCCCGGAAGCTGGTACTCGAAGAAGAAGAGGGGGGCCATCTCCTTGTAGATGTACAGCGCCCGCTGCTCGTCTCCGGCCTCCAGCGCATTCCACAGGGCCACCACCACGTCGGTCACGTGGCAGCCGGGCATGTTGCCCGCCGATCCCCGGCGGTGCTCCTCGATGAGATATCGGCCGCCGACCCCGCCGAAGACGCCCCTGCAGGAGCCGTCGTTGCCCTCCAGGATGGCGCTCAGACGAGTCGTGCTCGGGACCGTCTCCTCCTTGATGTAGCAGACGTGCTCGACCTCTCGACACAGCTTCAGCAGCAGGCCCGGCGGCATGTCCGTCCCGATGGGCGGCACGTAGTTCTGGACGAACACGGGCAGCCGCGCCGCATCGGAGATGGCCCGGTAGTAGTCGATGATGGCCGACTCAGACAGCTCGCGGCGGCGGACGTAGGGGGGCATGGCGATGACGGCGTCCGCGTCGATCTCGCGCGCATGCCGGGCGAACGCGGCGGCGACCTCCTTTGCCACGCCCGCCGCTCCGATGATCACGGGCAGGCGGCCGGCGTTCTGCTCCACCAGTACGCCCGACAGCTCCCGACGCTCCTCGTCGCTCAGTGCGGTGAACTCGCTCGCGTTGACCGGATAGACGAGTCCGTGCGCGCCGCACTCGACGCAGAAGTCCACCACGCGGCGGAACCCGGGTATGTCGATCCGACCATCCTCCCGAAACGGGGTCGATGGGATGGTGAATACGCCGCGGAACGGTTCACTCTCGCTCACGAAGCTGTCTCCCTGTGGTCTGGGCTCCTCACCTGATCGGATCAGTCTTCACGTTCCCTCAGTGCGTCGTCCTCCGGGCGTGACCCGTAGAGCTCGACCACGTCGTCCTCGGGCTCGTAGTCGAGCAACTCCCGCGCTTCCCGCAGGCTCACGACACGCGGTGCGCTCAGAGAAGTACCGAACACGACAGCATAGCCGACGTCCGGCTTCTCGACGGCCCGGCGAAAGAGCCGGACGGCATCGCGCGGGCTCAGCCAGATGCCGCGTTTGTGGGGATCGTCCTTCAGGCCGGGCTCCTCGTAGGGCAGGAGCCAGCCGATCCGGATGCAGACGACCTCCATGCCGTGCTGCTCGTGGTAGTGGCGGCCGAGGGCCTCCCCGAAGACCTTGGAGACACCGTAGAAGCCGGTCGGGCGCAGGGGGTCGGCGATGCGTATCGTGCGCTCGGCGGCCCGCCATTGCACCACGTGGCAGGTACTGGCGAAGACGAGCCGGCGGACGCCGGCCTCACGGGCCGCCCGGAAGACGTTGTAGGTCCCCACGACGTTGTTGGGCAGTATAACGTCCACGAAGTCCGCCTCATGCGCGTAAGCGGCCAGGTGCACCACGACGTCCACGCCTTCCATGGCCCGCCGGAGCACGTTCGGGCTGCCCAGGTCGCCGAACACCGCGCCCGGGTCGTCCGGCCTTCGCTGGCGGTAGAGAGCCGTCAACGCGTAACACTCGGCGAACTCCGGAACCAGCACGCTCCCCACGCGCCCGCTGGCGCCGGTAAGGAACACCCTGAGCCGCTCGCCCATTCTCCTTTCTCCCCGTCGCTCACTTCTTCAGCTCGTAGCCTACCTCCACCGAGCCGCAGAGCGGGCCCTCGAGCGTGAAGTCCACGTACGGGCTGTCCTCGACCGTGCACTCGCGGAAGTGCACCGCACGGCCATCGCAGCGCACCGCTTCCGGACGGGCCCCGTCCGGCAGAAGGACGTGGAAATGGAAACGCTCGCCGCTGCCGGTCACCCGGAGGTCGATCCGGCGCGCGTCGGCGTCGTGTGCGAACCGGTACGCCACGTAACCTTCGGACGCGCCGTAGCGGGCCACGGCGGACGCCTCATCGACGTCGGCCGCCACCCACCGGGGCTCGACGCGGGCGGAGCGGAACAGCTTCCACTCGTCCCGCAGGCCGCAGAGGCCCTCCATGACGGCCGACATGACCGCGGCCTGGGCCCACGCATCGGGTATGCCGTGGGACACCTCGCCGCCCGGCGTGTAGGTGCAGGGCAGCGGCGAGCCCCGTTCGTGGCGCCCGCGCCGCCGGCGTGGCTCGCCCGTCCCGTACTCCTCCATCAGTCCGTGCACCCGCTGCAGGATGTCCGCCCCGTATTCCTCGAAGCCGTGGTGGAAAGCCGCCTTGGCCAGTTCTCCGGCGACGATGATGATGATCCCGCCGTTGACGTACTCGCCGGGCTCGACGCCGCTGAACCCCTTCGGCCACCACGGAAACACCGAGAACCACTCCGCCATGAACTCGTCGGCGTGCTCCTCGCGGATGCGCAGGTACTCGCGGATGATGGCGGCCGCCTGCTCGTGGTCGGGCAGGCCGCGGTTGATGTCGTAGGGGTTGGACAGGCTGAGCACCTTGCACCCGTCGATGCCGCCCTGGTCCATGTTCAGGGGGGTGACCGGGACCCAGTGGTCGTAATAGCGCCCGTTCCAGCAGTGCTCGTCCGTGTTGCGGCGGAACTGCTCCGCCAGGGCGTCGTAGTGGTCGCGCTTCTCCGCGTTCCCCAGCGCGTCGAACATGACGGCCATCTGCCGGCACGCCTGGAACATGCCGCTGTTGTCGCCGTGCATGATGCACATCGGGGTGTCGGGATGGATGTTGAAGACGGCCTCCTGCACCTGGTGGCCCGTCTTGAGGTGTTCGCGGTCGAAGCCGAAGAACTTGAAGTCCCAGGTGTCGATCGTGTAGGCACGCTTGACCAACCCGTGTTCCTCGCTCCAGCGCAGCGGATCGGTCATGGCGTAACGAAGCCCCTTCTCCAGGCGCGGGAGCTGGCGGGCCATCCACTCATCGTCGCCCCGGGCCTGCCAGGCGGTGTAAACGCCCTCCACCAGCAGGTACTCCACGTCGGCCTCGACCGGAAGGCGGTTGTAACCGTAGCCCTTGTCCTCCTCGATGCGGGAGTAGCGCGGCTCGAAAACCTCGGCGCGCTCGCGCACCTGGCCGGCGCGCATGATGTAATCGTAGATGATGCCCTCCGGCGTCTGGACGTCGAGCATGTGTTCCTGGAAGGAACCGATGTTCGGCTCCCAGTACTTGAAGGCCTTCATCACGTGCACGTCGTCACGCACCCAGGGCACGTAGATGGTGACCTGCTTGCCGCCCAGCTCGCGGGTGCGGTGACGGGGGCGGATGAACGCCTCCATGGCTTCCCAGACGTCGTCGTAGGGTCCGCCTGCGCAGTCCATGCTCGTCTCGGCGTCCACCGTGAAGACCGCCTCGGCCAGCTCCTTACCCTCCCCGTCCGTCAGCACGGCCCGCTGCGCTCCCAGCGCGCATCCCACGGGCAACTCGATGTCCAACGCCCCCTCAACCGGCCGGGCGTGGTAGGTCCTGCCCTCCCCGTCCCGCAGCTCCAGCCGCGAACCGGTCGGCGCAGTGCCGGCGAGACGGACAGACTCCAGCGCCTTCAGTGACGGCGGTTCTGGTCCGGGCTCAATCCCTTCCAACTGAAGCACGACATCCGGTCTGCTCATGATCGTCCCCTTTCCTCCGACGGGCCGGGGGCCCGAGGGCGTTCCCTGCATCGGCCCAGCGGCCAAAGTCAGCCACAGCACCACAGCGACGCAGACGCCAGGTCCTCTCTTGTCCACTCCTGATCCTCCGCACCTGCGTCGGCACGCGGGGTCGCCGGCAATCGCTCTCAGTCCAGGCCCACGGCCGACCTGTGTTCCGGCACGCCGCGGACGCCCGTCCTGAGGCGGAACAGCGCCCCGGCGTGCTCTCCCTCGCCGTCCTTCCTGTCCCCTCCCGCACTCGTTACGTACATCTCGGCGTAGTCCTCGCCGCCGAAGGTGGGGCAGGACACCTTCGGGACGGGCAGTCGGACCCGGCGTTCCTCCGAGCCGTCCGGGGCGTAGCGCACGACGCACCCGCCGCCCCATCGTGCCGACCACACGCCGCCTTCGGCATCCACCGTCAGCCCATCCGGCACGCCCTCCCCTTCCGGAGTTCGCACGAACAGGCGCCGGTTCGCCAGCGTGCCGCTTTCCGCGTCGTAGTCGAAAAGGCATATCTCACGCGGCCCGGAATCGGTGTAGTACATCCCGCGCAGGTCGGGCGTGAAGCCCATCCCGTTGCTGCACGCCACTCCCTCGAGCAGTTTCGTGACGGAGCCGTCCGTATCCAACCGATAGAGCCGTCCACCTTGATCCGGGGTGGGCATAGTCCCGCAGAAGACGCGTCCCGCCGGATCGGCGATGACGTCGTTGAACCGGCTCTCGCGCTCCTCCGGGATCTCCTCGATGACGTACTGCAGCTCACCGTCGTGCCAGGCGGCCACCGCCCCTCCCGCCATGAACAGGAGGAGGGTGCCGTCCCGCTGGATCGTGAACCCGCCAACCGGCGGACCGCCGTAGCACTGCTCGTGCTCGCCCGTCGCCGGAGCGTAACGGAACATCCGGCCGGTGGGGATGTCCACCCAGTAGAGACGCCTCTCGTCGGGGTGCCACAGGGGCCCCTCTCCGGTCCGGCAGGCGTAATCCGCAACGACCTCGGCTTCCACGTGCATCTCCTCGCACCTGTCCGGGCTCATCGCCGGTCCACACGGCGCAAGGCTACCCCACGTTGAGAGCGCCTGCAAACATCTCCGGGGCGATTCGGGGGCGACCGTTTGACAGCCGCACGGGCCGTCCGTAGCATGCAACGCCTTCCGCCTGGACAGCGGCCTCCGGAGGAAGCCGCGCCCGTGGAAGGCAGCAACGGCACCGGGTCGGCGACGCCCCCGTCCTCCGTGCTTCCGCTTGCAGGCCCGTGCGCGGGGCGGTATCCAGGACTACTTGAGGGTGACTTGCCGTGCGAAAGCTGTTACGCCTGTCCGACAGGAAGGACACCAACGTGTCAACCGTAACCGAGCGGTACCGGTGGAGCTGGTCCTCGGCTCTCATACTCGCGATCTGCCTCTTCGCTCCGGCGCTGGCAGCCGAGGAGCCGCGCCCATCCCTCAAGGTCGTGGAGTTCAGGGATAGCTTCAGCTACACCTACGGGGACTTCGAGGGGGCCGTGACCGTCGCGGAGGACGTGGCACATATCCGGGCAGAGGCCGGCCGCGGCGGCGCCGCGGTAACCGGCCAGCTTGACCTCTCGCCCTTCGCCGACCATTCCCCCGGGCTGAGGATGCGCGTCGGCCCGGACAATCGCGCCGAACGGATACGCCTTTTCTTCGAGGACTCCGACAAGACGCGCTACAGCTACCTCTACGGGCTCAGCGAAGCGCCGACCGACCGCTGCGCGCTGGTCCTGCCGTCGCGCGCCGCCTCCATGGGCCTGCCCAACCAGGGATGGCTTCCGGGCCAGCCCCGCCTGGACCTCTCCGACGTGCGCCTCGTCCAGATTCAGGGCAACTGGACGGGCCAACCCGTGGACGTCTACGTGGAGAGCGTCGAGATGGTCGCCCCCACCGCGCGGGCCGAGGCGGAGCGGCGAGAACTCGCCTCCCAACTGGAGGCCAGGGCCGAGCGCGAGCGGCGAGAGGCCGAACGCCGCGAACGCGAGAAACAAGAGGCACTCGCCGACCCGCAGCACGGCGAAGACGACCCCGCGGTGACCGGCGTCTGTGCCGTCGCGCCGGACGTCCTCTGCGTGACCATTCAGACCCGGCAGGTCAACTCCCTGCCCCAGGTGCCATACGAGGCCCACAGCGCCGACGAGGTCCGCGAGAGCGGCAACGAAGTGCTCGCATGGCATCACGGGCGCATAGTCCGGACGAAGAAGGACCTGGAAGTCCACCGCGACACGGACGGCGGGGAGGAGACCATCGGGTGGCTGGTCATCAACGAGGACAAGCTCTGGCCCGGGATGCAGATACGGGGACACGAACTCACCCGGGTCACCGTGCCGGAGCCGGCGGCCTACCGCATTTCCTCTCCGGACGATCCCCGCTACGGCACGCCCGTCCGGCCGGACGGCGTCCACGTCAAGAGCAAGCCGACCGACCACGGGCCCGGAAACGAGCTGCCGGTGCGCTACCGCGTCTTCCTCCGGTTGCCCCACCCCCTGCAGGTCGGCAGCACGTATCGCGTGCACTTCACCGGCCTGAACACCCGCCGGCCCGTCGTGCCGTACGCGCACATTCCGACCCGTACGCGCAGCGAAGCAATCCACGTCAGCCACGTGGGCTATCGGCCGGACGATCCCTTCAAGAGGGCCTACCTCTCGACGTGGATGGGGACGGGCGGCGCATTGGCATACGCCGTGCAGACCTTCCAGCTCCTCGAAGCAAGCACCGACAGGGTCGTCTATCAGGGGCCGGTGAAGCTCGGCCTGGACGCTGATCAGCCCGAGCATCTCAAGGAGGAGAGGAACTACACGAAGACCAACGTTTACCACCTGGACTTCAGCGGGTTCCGTCGTCCCGGGACGTA
>JASFTU010000084.1:0-7462 GCA_050050635.1 Candidatus Brocadiaceae bacterium | reverse complement strand
GAATCGCCCCAGGCCTGCACCTCCAGCGGTGTGCCGCCGAGATTGATGGCGGGCATAACGCGCAGCTCGCACTCCCGCGCGTAGTCCGTCCAGCGCTGCACCAGCTCCGTCCATGCCGCGAGCCCCTCATCCGTCACGAACTCCTGCGGCAGGCGCTCGAAGTCGATCATCGCCACGTTGAAGCCGCCGAGCTTGAGATCGCGCAGGAAATGGTAGTGCAGCGGGGTGCGGTTGTAGGTTCTGCGCGGCTCAGTGTCGATGGCCCAGTGGGAGTTGAGGACGGTGACCTCGACGGCGTTCCCGGACGCCGGGCCGGAGTTGAGCAGGACGATGTGTGGCGCGGCGGCATCTACCCGCACCTCCACGGTCCTCTCCTCGCCGCGCCCGATGGCTCCCTCCGCCACCTGGTTCCCCTCCGGATCGAACACCGCATAGATACTGCCCACGAACTGAGTCTCGCTGGCCGCGTCCTTGAGTCTGAACGCAATCCTCTGCTGGGCATCCGGCAGGACGACGAGATGGTGCCAACCGCGGAGGACGATGGGCGTGGGCGCGCCGCGCCGTCCCGAGGCATCGGTCGGCTCCACGAGGATCGGCCGGGGCGGTTCGACGTTCGGGTTGTGAAACAGCGTCCCTCGCAGGCGCTCCTCAACGAGCCACCTGGCGGAATCCCTCAGTGCGTCCATGTCCGCGGCTTGTGCCGACGTCCGGACGGCGACCAGTATCAACAGCACCACGCAGTATCTCGCCATGGCGATCACTCCTGTGAAGGCACGCACGCTGAAGGAAGCAGCACACGGGTCTGACTCATTCCTTCCTCGGCCCAGCGGCACTTGCCTCCTGCGTGTCCCTCCAGGGAGCAAAGGGGATAGACGCGTGAGGGGGAATGACTGGGTGAGCCGGTGGCACGAGCGGGCCCGTTCGCCGTGCCGACTCCAGGACAGGGAGTGAGAGTCGTGAGGAACGGAACTCGAATGGTCGGCCTGCTGGCCGTGGTCGGGATGTGGCTGCTGGCAGTTGGCGCGGCGTGGGCGGCGGGTGCTTCCCCTGATGCGGTGGCGCGGGAGATACTCGACGGCGCCGGCATCAAGGGCGGCCTGGTGGTGCACCTGGGGTGCGGCGATGGGAAGCTCACTGCCGCACTGCACGCCAGTGACAGCTACCTGGTCCATGGTCTTGACTCGGGCCGCAAGAACATCGCGCGGGCGCGCGAGCATATTCAGGCTCTCGGCCTGTACGGCCCGGTGGCTGTCGAGCAGTGGCGGGGCAGACGTCTGCCGTACACGGACAACCTCGCGACTCTGGTGGTGTCCGAGAGGGGCGGGCACGCGTCCATGGCTGAGCTGCTCCGCGTGCTGGCGCCCAACGGAGTCGCCTACATCAAGCAGGGCGGCAAGTGGACGAGGACAGTCAAGCCGCGGTCGCCGGACATCGACGAGTGGACGCACTACCTGCACGACGCCACGAACAACGCCGTGGCGCACGACACGGTGGTCGGCCCACCGCGGCACCTGCAGTGGGTGGGCAGCCCGCGCTGGGCGCGGCACCACGACCGCATGGCGAGCCTCAGCGCGCTGGTGTCGGCCGGCGACAGAATCTTCTACATCTTCGATGAGGGATCGCACGCGTCCGTCCAGTTGCCGTCGAAGTGGCGGCTGATCGCGCGAGACGCGTTCAACGGCACGATCCTGTGGAAGCGGGAGATCGACAGATGGCACCCGAACCTGTGGCCGTTCAAGAGCGGGCCCGCCCAGCCCCAGCGCCGGCTCGTCGCCGTCGGCGATGCGCTCTACGTGACGCTCAGTCTCGATGCGCCGCTCAGTGCGCTGGACGGGGCGACGGGCGAGACCGTCCGCACCTACGAGGACACGGACGCCACCGAGGAGGTGATCGCCAGCGAGGGCGTGCTCTTCCTGCTGGTCACGGATTCGCCCATGGTCTACGACGACTTCCGCCCGGAGCGCGTGGGCATCGGCGCGGAGCGGGATCGGGTCGCGCGCGACTGGCCGTGGAACGGCAAGCCGCGGCGGGTCATGGCCCTCGATGCGGCTACGGGGAAGCTCCTGTGGGAGGTCGAGAAGACGGTGGTTCCGCTGACGCTGGCCGCCGACGGGCGGCACGTCTACTTCCACGATGGGGAGAGGGTGGTGTGCCTGGACCGGGCGAGCGGCCGGGAGAAGTGGCAATCGGAGCCGGTCGAGAGGCGGGGCGTCATTCCGGCGAGCTTCGGGCCGACGCTCGTGGTGTACGAGGACGTCGTGCTGTTCGCCGGCGGGACGAGGTCAATGACCGCCCTCGCGTCCGAGACGGGCAAGACGCTGTGGTCGGCCGAGCACGCCAGGTCCGGGCACTACTCGCCGGAGGATCTACTGGTGCTCGATGGGGTCGTGTGGTCGGGCGCGACGGCGGGCGGCGGGGACTCGGGCGAATTCGTGGGGCTGGACCTCCACACGGGCGAGGTGCGCAGCCGCTTCGAGACGGACAGCGACATCTACTTCATGCACCACCGATGCCACCGCGGCAAGGCAACGGTGCGGTACCTGATCCCGTCGCGCACGGGCACCGAGTTCGTCGATCCCAAGACCCAGCACTGGGACATGAACCACTGGGTCCGCGGCGGGTGCATCTACGGCGTCATGCCCTGCAACGGGCTGCTGTACGCCACCCCCCATAGCTGCGCGTGCTACATGGAGTCGAAACTGTACGGGTTCAACGCACTGGCCCCCGCCTCCGCGAGCCGCCACCTTCCGGCGAACATCCCCGCCCGCAACCGCCTCGAGCGCGGCCCGGCGTACGGGCGGCCCGTGGAGGCTGCGCCGGCCGACGGCGACTGGCCGACCTACCGCGGCAACACGGAACGCAGCGGCTTCACGAAGGCGACCGTGCCGGCGGACTTGACGAGCGCGTGGGAGACGGAGCTTGGCGGACGACTCAGCAGCGTAGTGGTCGCCGAGGGGAAGCTGCTGGTCTCGGCGGTTGACAGGCATATGGTGCACGCGCTGGATGCGGACTCGGGGGAGGAGCTATGGAGCTACACGGCCGGGGGACGCGTTGACTCGCCGCCGACAGTGTGGCAGGGACGGGCGCTGTTCGGCTCGGCGGACGGGTGGGTGTACTGCCTGCGGGCGTCCGACGGTGAGCTGATGTGGCGCTTCCGGGCCGCGCCGGCGGACCGGCGCCTCGTGGCTTTCGAGCAGATCGAGTCCGTGTGGCCCGTGCCGGGCAGCGTTATGGTGCTGGACCCCGCGGCAAACTCGGGGCAAGCTGTGGCGTACTGCGTCGCCGGGCGGTCCATGTTCCTGGACGGGGGGCTGCGTCTGCTGATGTTGGATCCGAGGACGGGGCGGAAGCTCTCCGAGCGCATCCTGGACGAGCGGGACCCGGGGACGGGCGAGAACCTGCAGAGCCACGTGGTCCGTCAGAACATGCCGGTGGCGCTCCCGGACGTTCTGGCCAGCGACGGACGACACATCTACATGCGCTCCCAGCAGTTCGACCTCGAGGGAGTGCGCCGGCACATCGCCGCGACGGACATCAGCCCGGCCGCCCCCACCGGTGGCACGCACCTGTTCAGCCCCACGGGGTTCGTGGACGGCTCCTGGTGGCACCGGTCGTACTGGGTCTACGGCAAGGGCTTCGAGGAGGGCGCCGGCGGCTGGCCCAAGGCCGGGAAGGTCATGCCGGGTGGGCATCTGCTCGTGGTTGATGACGCGCTCGTGTACGGGTACGGGCGCAAGCAGGAGTACTACAAGTGGACGACGCCGGTGGGGTATCAGCTCTTCGCGATGAACAAACTCCCCAAGCTCCTTCCACGACCCCGTACGGAGACCGCCCAGCAGGCGGCCCGCAGGCGGCGGTTGCCCCGGGTTGACCTCGGGTACCAGTGGGCGAACGACGTGCCGCTGCAGGTGCGGGGGATCGCCCTGGCTGGTGGGACGCTGTTCATCGCCGGCCCGCCAGTGGTGTGGGACGAGGACGAGACGTTCGACCGGCCAGATGAGCCGGCCGTCAAGGCGAAGCTCGCGCAGCAGAACGCCGCGCTGGCGGGCAAGTCCGGGGCCCTCCTGTGGGCCGTAGCCGCTTCGGACGGCGCGAAGCTGGCCGAGCACCGGCTCGAGTCCCCACCGGCGTGGGACGGGATGGCGGCCGCGAACGGACGGCTGTATATCAGCACGACGGACGGCAACGTGCTCTGCCTCGCCGGGTAGGGGGCATCGCCCGGTGACGGCGGCGCGTCACTCGCCCTTCGCTATGTCCCCAACAAGCCGCCGCACGTAGCCTCCGCCGCGCTTGATCCGGGGGTCCTTCGTCGGCAGCTCGCCCACGGCGGCCACCACGGACTCGGGTGGCCCCTCGAGCGCATCAATGGCATTCAGCGCCGCGACGGCGGTGTGGCTGTGCACGTTGTCCGTGTTCGCGGCCCACAGCAGCGCCTCCACGGCCCGCTTCCGGTCCGCCGCATCGCCGTATCGCCCGAGGGCCTCCGCCGCCGGGACGCGCACGACGGGCGTCTCGTCCTCGAGCAGACGCCGCAGGACGTCGGCATGCTTCCCCACCGCGTCCCGCCCGCGCACCAGCAGACCTGTTCCGGCCCAGTAGCGGATTGTGGCGTGGGCCGATTCGGATGCCTGCACGAGCTTGGGGATGGACGCGTCGTCCCGGCGCGAGGCCGCATCGGCGATCTCCAGGACTTCCTCCAGCGGGTACTGGGCGTCGTCGTGCCCGTACGTGTAGGGAGGCTGCTCGGCGGCGATCCGCGCCAGCTCGCCCTCTGGCACGAACAGCACGTCCCTGATCTCCAGCGTCTTGCGCCGGTGTTCCTCCCGGAAGCGTTCCAGGACCGCCCGGTGTCCCGCCGAGCCGGCCAGGTTGTGGACTTCGTCCGGATCGGCCTCCAGATCGTACAGCTCCTCTGGCACGCGCTCGTCCCAGAAGCCGCATTGCTCCGGGTTGAGCTCACCCCTATCGTACATCTCCTTCCAGAGACTCGTCGTCCGTGTCTGGAACTGGTACGATACGTGCTGACCGTGGGGCCGATGCGGGAGGTAGTTCCGCATGTACAGATACCGCTGATCCCGGAGCGAGCGCACCAGGTCGATGCGTTCGTCCATGCGCCCCCGGAACCCGTACAGGTACTCGGGCGGCTCGTCCGCGTACTGCCCCATGAAGGCGTGCCCCTGCATGTGCTCCGGTGGCCGAACGCCGGCCAGGCTGAGCATGGTGGGCGCGAGGTCAATGAAGCCCACCAGTCGGTCCGAGGTCCCGCCCGTGCTGTAGTCGTCCGGGACCAGATGCCCGAACTTCTCCGGCACGCGCACTATCATCGGCACCAACAGCCCGGAGTCGCCGGGGTATCGCTTGCTTCGGGGCATGCCGGAGCCATGGTCCCCAAAGAAGACGACGACCGTGTCGTCCCACAGACCCGCCTGCTTGATCTCCTCCAGCCGCTGGCCCGCCCATGTGTCCATGTCCGCGATGTTGTCGTGGTACTGGGCCCAGTCGTGCCGGACCTCGGGTGTGTCCGGGTGGTAGGCGGGAACGCGAACCGCCGCCGGGTCCGTCTTCAGCTCGTGCGGGCGCGAGCGGATCTTGCTCTCGTGCGTCATGGTGGCGTTGAACACCGCGAAGAACGGCTGCCCGGGCTGGCGGTTCTTCCAATGGCCATTCCCGGACGATTCGTCCCAGACCTGGCGATCCTTCGGGTGGTTGTAGTCTTCCTTCCTGTTGTTGGTGCAGTAGTAGCCGGCGTCGCGCAGGTACTCGGGGAACATGCGGATCGAATCCGGCAGCGGCACCAGGCTCCGCATGTGCTCCCCGCCCGTGGCGCCCGCGTACACCCCCGTGATGATATTCGTCCGCGCCGGAGCACACACCGGGCACGTGGACCACGCCGTCTCGTACTTGACCCCCTCCCGTGCGAGCTGGTCGAGGACCGGCGTCCGCGCCGCCGCATCGCCGTAGCAGCCGAGATGTGGCCCGATGTCCTCGCAGCTGACCCACAGGATGTTCGGCCGATCTCCCCCGGCCCCCGTCTCGGCAGCCGACGACCGGGCCCCCGCCGCCATAAGGGAACCACCTGCCGTCAGCATCGTGAGGAAGTCTCTCCGCCCGGGATTACTCATCTGGCACCTCCTGGCCTGCGTTGCTCGTGGAGCTCGCAGGGCCAATTCGTGACGGCGGCGGCCAATACCTTGCGCGCTCGGAGTAAACGCGGCCCCGGGCGGTGAAGGGCGGCTGCCCCGCTCCGGCGAACCATGATGGCGTCGGGCGGGGATGTCGCCGACCCGATAAACCGGATTCCAAGCCGGCTTGAGCCCACGGAGGATCACTCATGCCCTATACTCGACGCCGTTTCCTGCGCCAGGTAGGCAGTGCCGCTGCACTGGCCGCCGCGGGTCGTGCGGCCGGGCAGGCTCCTGGAGAGAGACGCAAGCCCAACATCGTCCACATCATGTCGGACGAGCTCGGTTACTACGAGCTCTCGTGCATGGGGCATCCGCACATGAAGACCCCCAACATCGACCGCATGGCCGCCGAGGGCGTCCGCTTCACGCAGGGCCTCGCCGGCTCCTCGGTCTGTGCCCCGACCCGGTGCTGCCTCATGACCGGCAAGCACAGCGGCCACACCTCCGTGCGCAAGAACGGTGGCGGCACGCCGCTGCGCGCTGGCGAAGAGACCACGGCCTCCGTGCTCAAGCGCGAGGGCTACGCCACGGGCGGCTTCGGCAAATGGGGCTGCGGCGGGCGCGGCTCCACGGGCGTCCCCGAGGAGCACGGCTTCGACGTGTTCGTGGGCTACTACGACCAGGTGCACGCCCATTCGTACTACCCGGCATACATCGTCCGCAACAGCGAAGAGCTGACGCTGCCCGGCAACAGGGGCGGCGCCAGCGGCGAGACCTACTCCCACTACGTCATCATGGACGAGGGCCTCAAGTTCATCCGCGACAACAAGGACCAGCCCTTCTTCTGCTACTTCCCCATCACGCCGCCCCACGGAATGTTCAACATTCCCGACGACGACCCGGCCTGGCAGATCTACAAGGACGAGCCCTGGCCCGAGGACGCAAAGCGCTACGCGGCGATGGTCAACATGGTTGACCGCAACGTCGGCGAGGTCCTGGCGCTGCTCAAGGAGTTGGGGCTCGACGAGGACACCATCGTCCTGTTCTCCGGCGACAATGGCGGGCTCGACTACTTCCGGGACGAGGAGCACCCGCGTGGTTTCCACGCACCCAACGTCGACCCGCGCACCGGCACAGAGTTCCGCGGGCACAAGGGGAACCTCTATGAGGGCGGGCTCCGTGTGGCCATGCTTGCCCGCTGGCCCGCGAGAATCCAGCCCGGCCGCGTCAGCGACCTGCTGTGGTACTTCCCCGACGTCCTGCCCACGGCCGCGGAGCTGGCCGGCGCATCCGCGCCCGACGACATCGACGGCGTCTCCATCGTGCCCGAGCTACTG
>JASFTU010000083.1:0-7492 GCA_050050635.1 Candidatus Brocadiaceae bacterium | reverse complement strand
GCAGACGTAGTTGCGGGCACGTTCGGCCAGCTCCTGGATGGGTTCGGGGACGTCGCCCACTTCGAGACCGTTCTGGACGGCCCCGCCGCCGGACAGGTCCAGGGCGAGCGAGACGACGTAGACCTGCGCGTTCTGTCCGCCGAGAATCCACAGGTCTGTCTCCTGGTTGTGGATCACGTGGCAACGCGGCATGTAGACCGTGACGGTCTTGCCCTCGCGCGGCTCCTCGCCGGCTGCGGCGGCAATGTCTCTCATCCGGGGAACGAGTTCCCCGTCCCGCCTCTGACGCACCCGGGCCAGGTACTTCATGGCGCGGGTCGAGTCCAAACTCCGTAGCAGTTCGGGCATCTATCGGCTCCCTGAGTGGTGTTCGGGGCACTGTTCGCGGGCGTCGCGAGCGGGGGCCGCCGCCCGCATGCTGCCCATAGTGTCACCTTTCCGGCAGTCCCCATCAAATGCAGGACAGGTCGGTTCGGCGAGCCGCTTGCACCGTCGTCAGCATTCGGTACTCCCGGCCTCGACCGGATCTCACGGAAGGACCAACTCATAGGTGCGGTCGCGCTCCGTCTCGAATACCAGGTCCCGTCCCTCCACGGTGCAGTCCACCTCTGTATCCCCTTCGCGCACTATGGCGCTGCCGGGGTGCTCGCACCTGACCCGGCACGGATTGCCGCACAGGCTGCTGACGTTGGCCGTGGCACCGTGGTCCGGCTGCCATCGCGCCGAGACCAGGAAGCCGCCCCGGGCACGCAGCCCCCCGAAGGCGGCCGACATCTCTCGCGGCCAGAATGGGAAGAGGCGAATGACGCCGCCCTGGCTCTGGAGGAGCATTTCCGTGATGGCGAGGATCGGGAAGTACTGGTTCTCCACGATGCGCCAGGAGAAGCAGTGCGGCGAGCGCACGTACACGCCCTCGCCGGCGGCGTACGGACTGAACTGGCCACTGGCGAACGTGTGGTCCAGGAGGAGGGTGCGTATCTGCTCGAAGTGGTCCGTCATCCCGAGCCGGATGAACGGAGTGACGACGGACTCTCCGTGGAACGTCCCGAGCTGTCGTGTGCTGTCGGGCAGGTCCGTCAGGTCCACCTCCCGGAGCACGTCCCGCACCACGGCAGCCAGTCCGTCCGGCTCGTCCCCGTCCACGTGCTCACCGGGGAAGACCAGCCAGCCGCTGCACCCCCAGCGCGAGTATCGCAGGTGCTGCAGGTACTGGTCGAAGTCCGGCCATACCTTCTCCCAATCCTTGCAGAGGGCGTACCAGCCACTGCCGTCCCGCCAGCCGTACTCGATGGGTGGCACGCGTGCCAGAGACGCCTTCCACCGGGCACGCTCCCGTTCATCGCGCCCGAGGATCTCCGAGGAGCGGATGGCGACCTCGAAGGCCTTCCTGAACATGACGAGGTCGGTCACGACATTGCGGTTGCCGACGAAGCCGTCGTACCACCCCGAATCCTCCAGTCGCACCGAGGGGTAGATGTCCCCGTCCGCACCCCGGTACTTCTCCATGTAGCCGGCGTAGAACGTGGCCGCCCTCCGGATGTAGGGATAGGCGCGCTCTTCCAGCCATTCCGCGTCACCGGTGAACTCGTAGTGCTGGAACAGCATCATGGCCAGCCACCCGGTATGGGCCAGAGCCCGGCCGAACGCGGAGTGCGTCTTCGCCCGTTCGGGCGGCGCGAACGGCGCGGTCATCAGGTCGCAGTAGGTCCCGTCGAGGCCGAAGATCAGCTCCGCCAGGTACTCGAAGACCGGGATGTGCTGCTCGATGAGGTCGGCGAAGATCTCGTACCACTCGGGATGGTTGACCGGCAGAGCCGGGAAGTACCACTTCTGCACGTTGTGGTTCCACGTGTAGAACCCGTTCCAGGCCGAGTAGTCGTACACGGGGATGTTCGCGTTCAGCCCGGGCCCCTGCACACCGGGCTTCAGATGGCACGCGAACCCGTACAGGGAACGATACCACAGCGCTTCCAGCTCCTTGTCTTCCAGCTCGACGGCGGAGGCGGCCCAGAACTCATCCCATCCCCCGGCGTGTGAGCGCATCTCGTCGGCGAAGCGATCCGGATCCGCCGGGCCCGCCAGGTCAACGGCTTCCTGCAGCGGATCAGCCGTGCTTTCCCGATCGGTGGCCACGCCGACGGTGAAGACGGCGTTTCCCCCGTCCTCCACCTGGATGTCCTCTCGCACGGCGTAGGGCCAATCGACCACGCCCCAGACCTTGCTCCCCGGGCCGCCCGGCGGAAAGCTGCTGGCGACGTACCATGCGAACTCTTCCACACCGCAGCCACCGGGTATTGTCTGGGAGAGCACCCGCTGCGACTCGCCGGCTCCTCTCCTGAAGTTGGGAAGCGGCATGTCGCTGGCGGCGAAATCCGGGGGCTTCTCCAGCGAGATGTTCACCCACGGCGTGCTTCCCCGGGCGGAGAGCCGCAGCATCAAAGTGTTCTTCCGCCGGTGGACGAACGCTTCGCAGCGAAGCTGTCCGTGCCGGAATCCGTACTGCACGGTCAGGACACCGCGTGCGACGTCCACTTCGCTGTGCAGGGCGGTGTCGGACAGGCCCGGATGGGTCAGCCGGATGAGCGCGACTCGCTTCGGCGAGGGGCCGCGCGCGCTCTTCTGGATGTAGTCGGTGGACTGCAGATGCCGCTCCCGACGGACGCTGCCGAGCTCTCCTCCGGAGCGCACCAGTTCGTCATGCTTCAGCACGGCCTCCTCGGTGCGCGCAGATATGCGCGAGTCCCACACGTCGTTCTTCCCGAGGGTCAGCAGAAGCCCATGCGAGAACACCTGTGCGCTCGCGGCCAGATCGCCGTTCCCGATGACGAGGGCCTCGTGAGGGTTGGTCAATGTCCCGGTGTGACGAAGCGGGAACGAGGCCGCGTTCCCCGTGGGTGGCGTCCACCTTGACGGGTGCGGACTGGATCGCGTGTCCTTTCTCTTCATGGCCGATGCCTCGCTTTCGGAGTCTGGACGGGGCTCCTGAACGACACTGCCCGGCGGCAGATCATCGACTGCTCGCAAGACACGTGCCCGGCAGTTTCCTCAGCCGGGGCGGCGCGCCCCTCTACCATGCCGCAACGCGCCCGACGACCGGAACGCGGTCGTGCAGCAGGTGCTCTTTGACCTGGTCTCGCATGCTCCGGCAGAGGTTCGCGTGCTCCGTCTGGCGGGCCAGGTTACAGCTCTCACCCGGGTCGGCCGCGTGATCGAAGAGCTCCTCGCGTCGGACGTGCGGGTAGCATGTGTAGCGGTACCGATCGTCGTATACGGTGTAGTTCGTGCTCTCCGGTGTTCCGAGGCTGTTGTCAGCGAATGCGTGGGCGGCGCCCGGCTCCCCCGTTGGTCCGAACAGGTCCGTTCCCTGAATGTCGTCCGGAACCGGGATATCGGTCTGCTGCAGCAGCGACGGCAGGACGTCCGTGTTGCTGGTCGCCCGTTCGATGCGCTCCGGCAGTCGCGCCCAGGGTACTCGCAGGATGCACGGGACGTGCAGCAGTGAGTGGGCCGCGCCCACGCCCTTCCTCAGGAAGTTGTGGTCGCCCAGGAAGTCGCCGTGGTCGCTCGTGAAGAGCACGGCCGTGTTCTCCCACAGCCCGCTGTCCTTCAGTGCATCGCATATTCTGCCGACGGCCAGGTCAATCTGGTAGATCATCGCCAGCGTGTAACGCCGGATCATGCGCACCTGGCTTTCGGTCAGCCCCCCTATCCCCTGGCCCATGCCCGCAAACCCGTAATCGGGAAGCCCTCTCCCCTCGGGATCGAGTGGATCGAGCACGTCACTGCGACCAAAGAGCTCGATCGCCTCACGGGTCGGCGAGAACGGGTGGTGCGGGTCGGGGAAGCCGATGAAGGCGAAGAAGGGCCGGTCGGTCGCCCTGGTCTCTGTCAGGTAACGCACGAACCGTCCCGCCAGCCACATGGTCGGATGGAGTTCCAGGGGCTGTCCTGCGGGAAACAGATCGGGTATCGCGGGGATGCTTCCTTCGGGCCGCGAAGCGGCGAGTTGTGCGAAAACCTCCGGGTGGTTCTCCTTCAACCAGGGACGGTAGTGCCCCTGCGGGAAGTGACCGTGCTGCACCAGCAGATCGGCATACTGGAAGCCGTAGTACGGCCCATGCCAGGCGCCCATCTCTTCGGGATTCTCGCGCCAGCGCGCCCTTGTCTCGGGATATCCGTACTCCGCAGGCCCGTGGAAAGGCGTCAGGTGCATCTTCCCGAAGCAAGCCGTCTGGTAGCCGTTGTCGCGGTAGATGTCGGCGATGGTGGGTGCCTGCCGGACGCAGTCCTCGCCGTGCCGGATGGGGTCGTAGGCCACGTAGTCCCGCCGGTTCAGCGGCACGCCATTGTCCCATACGCCGTGAGCGACTGGATAGAGACCGGTCAGGAGGCTGGCGCGCGAGGGCATGCAGACGCAGTTGGCCACGACGTGCCGGCTGAGCAGTGTTCCGGCCTCCGCTAGGGCGTCGATAGCCGGGGTGACGGCATGGGGATTGCCCGTGCAGCCGAGGCTGTCATGGCGCTGCTGATCGGTGTGGATGAGCACTGCGTTCTTCACGTCACGCGCTCCTCGAATGCTCCGCGGAACGGGCGGCCTTCGGCCCGTCGAGAATCAGGCGGTGAATTCGGTGCGGGCGATGATCTCGTCCTGGGTGTTCTTGTTGAGGTGGACGAAGTAGTCGGAGTAGCCGGCCACCCTTACCAGCAGATCCTCGTGCCGGTCGGGGTGCTCCTGCGCGTCCCGCAGTTGCTCCGCGTCGACGACGTTGACCTGGACCTCGAAGCCGCCTCGCCTCAGGTAGGTCTCGAGCACGCCGCGAACGGCTCCCCGCCCCCGCACCGTTCGGAAGAGATCGGCCGAGAACCTGGCGTTGTACACCACGCCGCCCAGGGCGGCCGAGTGGTCCCACTTCGTGGTGGAGAGCACCGAAGCGGTGGGCCCCCGGTTCTCCCTTCCCTGGGCGGGACCGGCGCCATCGGCCAGGGGAAGCCCCGCCCTGCGTCCGTCCGGCGTTGCGCCGGTGGACGATCCGAGACGCTCGTGCATCACCCAGCAGAACAGGCCCGGCACGTAGGGGTGCGGCCCGACCTGTTGCGCCCCGGTCGCGTCCAGGAGGAACTCGGCGACCTCCTTCGCCAGTGCATCCGGCGCTTCCTCGTCGTTTCCGTACTTAGGCAGCCGATGCAGGATCCTCTGGCGGAGCGCCTCGTGTCCCTCGAAGTCCTGCGCCAGGATCCGGTGGAGTTGCGGCAGTGTGATCTCCTTGCTCTCGTAAACGAGCGCCCGCACGGCGACGAGCCCGTCCACCACGTTGGCCAAGCCGACGAACGAGTTCTCCACCCAGTTGTAGCGGGCACCTCCACGGTCGAAGTCCAATCCCCGCTCCAGGCAGTCGCGGATGAAACAGCTTGCCAGGGGAAAACACCCATGCTCGGACCGCGCCTGCCAGACGCCGTCCAGCCTCTCGGCCTCGGCCGCGATCTTGCCGGCCAGGTTGTGCTTCACGCGGCCCAGCAGTTCCTCGAAAGAGCGTGGCCCCGTCCCTCCTTCCTCGGCTGCCCCCTCGATTACCTCCAGCAGGGCCTGCGGCAGGTTGAAGTACGGCTGCGTGACCCAGATGTTGGAGGCACCGGCCAGTTTCACCTCGACGCAGGTGGAGTTGAGCCAGTTCGCAGCGTCCTCATCCGCCACGCCGTGGTCGCGGAGCCCGCGGCGCACCGTCTCGTCGTTGAAGAGGGCCGGATCACCGACGCCCGTGCCCATCATCGCCACGGCCAGCTCCATCAGCTCGCCCGGGGTGCCCGGGTGCCAGGACAGCCCCACGGTGGGATAGATGAGCCCGGTGGCAAGTCGGGCGGCCAGGCACAGGTAGGTCAGCTCACTCGTGGTGTCGCGCGCCTCGTCGTCGCGACCGCCCACGAGGACGGCCACCGCAGAGCCAGG
The DNA here is from genome assembly GCA_050050635.1 of Candidatus Brocadiaceae bacterium. GTDB lineage: Bacteria > Planctomycetota > Brocadiia > SM23-32 > SM23-32 > JASFTU01. The sequence goes on along the minus strand of JASFTU010000083.1, from coordinate 1,548 downwards.
CCAGAGGATGCGGTTCATCTGGATGAACAAGCACGAGATGAGTTCCAGTGCCTCCTGACGGCTCAGAGCCCCGGACGCCAGCCCCTCTTCGTAGAACGGCTGGAGCGTCCGATCCATCCGCCCCGGGCTGGTCAGACCGTGATCTTCTCCGAACCAGAGGGCGATCTGCACGAGGAACATCAACTGGATGGCTTCGTGGAAGGTTCCGGGTGGGTCGGTGGCGACCTTGTCGCAGATACGCCCGATCTCTCGCCAGCGTTCACACTCAGCCGCCGTGGAGCGCGCCATCTCACGGCACTCCGCGGCAACGCGTCGGGCGTAGGTCGCCACTCCTTCGAGGCCCGTCCGGCACGCGGCGTAGAAGACGCGCTTCTCCGGATCGCAACTGCTCAGGCGTTCCTCTATCTCGTCCAGCATTCCCCCGATGCCCACCCGGAAGACCTTCGCGTAGTCCGGGTGGAAGTGGCCCCGGTCGCCTCCGGGAAACGGTGGCATCGAGGAGAGCGCTTCCCGTGCGTCGTCCAGAAGAGCGATCTCGTCCTCGGTCGGGTGGTGCAGCAACGGCTTGCCGACCACGCGCTCGCCCCGCTCGAGGTCTACCGGCATGGTCTTCAACCTTTCGGCGACCCGCCGTGCCCGCCACGTGAGCCAGTCTTCCTCTGCCGTGTGAGCGGCCCAGGCACGCGCGTCGGCCAGTGTCCGCTCGACGCAACCGAGAGCTGGTCCCCTTTGCCGCGCTCGGGCCCGTTCTCGCAACACCGCAAGTCCGGGGCTCAGTTCCAGCGAAAGGGGTTCCGTGGTACCGGGTATGGTCAGCTCCGTCCACCGATGGGCTGCCGGCCCGCTTTCGGTCATTCTTCAGCAACAGCTCGAGGGAGTTGGGCATCTTTTCGTACGCATCCGCTCCTCCGCCGACTCAGGCGCCTCCTTCGCGGAGCCGGATCGCAAAGGCGGGTTCCGCGGCCCCTCGGCCTTCCGCCCGCTCCATCAGCCAGATCAAATGCTCCCTGACGCCCTCGCTGAAGGGAGTGAGGGGTTCTCCCTGCAGTAGATGGGTCCTCATCTTCGTCAGATCGTAGCTGAACGCGGTCTCCTCCTCAGGGGGCAGCTCCTCGATGTCGTAGACATGGTCAGTGCCCCGGATCTCGTCAAGGGCATCTGCGACTGCTCGCAGGAGGGTGTCCTCCCGCATGTAGTGCTCCTGTGAGGCGACGAGGAAGATCGGCGATACTTCAGCCGGTAGGCGGAGGCCGGCGGCCCGGATGAAGCACTTGACGATGTCACCCAGGTAGGCGGGGACAAGTTTCTTGAACGGCTGCCGGACCTCGATGCGTTCGCCCGGATCCGCCTCGGTCAGCCTGTGGCAGGCCTCCCCAACGGCCTGCACCGACTCGTCCCCGGGCCCGTAGACGTTGCTCAGCCGCAACACGAGGCCGCCTGAATCGAGCACGAACCGCTCCGCCAACAGCTTGGTCAGGCAGTAAACGTGGTAGCTGTCGTTGTCGTATATCTTGGGCTCGAAGGGCGGCGGCAGCTTCTCGTGGATGT
>JASFTU010000082.1:0-7499 GCA_050050635.1 Candidatus Brocadiaceae bacterium | reverse complement strand
AGCCGGAGGATGAGACCCCCGTCTCCGGGACCGCGCTCGACCGGATGGAGGAGTTGCTGGACAGCCTGCGGGATGCCTTGACGCGTGAATTGCAGGCAGAGGAGGCCGGGGGCGATGAGGAGGATGACGAAGGCTCCCTCCCGGGTATCCTCAAGGAGCTGTCCGACGTCCAGAGGGATCGGCTTGCTGATGCGGTGGAGCTGAACGGTCATCGCAGGTTCGTTCGCCGTCGCTACATGCCGGCCGAGGAGTTCCGTGATCTGTTCAGGTGCCGGCAGGAGGAGGAAGAGTCATCGTTTGCGCTCGTCAAGCTGGTGCCCTACCTCCGCAGGGAGCTTCAGAAGCGCGGCTTCAGCTACCTGGCCGATGAGATCCGGGAGTTCTTCCGCGAGGAGTCTGACGTCGCTGAAGTGCCCTCCTGCCTCCGTGCGATCGTCCGGCACCTGGACGGTGAGTTCTCTACGGGGCTGATCCCCATGGAACGGCTGGTGGGGGACCAGGACCCTGACGAGTGGTTGGAGCAGACGCGCACCGAACTCTTGTTCCGCAGCCACAGCGCCATGCACAAGGCCATAGCGGAGGCGAGCAGCCTGAAATACGACTGCGTGCACAAGGCGCTCAGCGGCCGCAGCAAGGCCAAGCGCATCCAGGCGGAGATCAAGTACTGCCTGGAGCGATGGCTGCGTGAGACCAGGGAGGGCAAGGACCCCAAGATCGACGACAAGTACAGGGGCGTCCCGGTGGAGATGACGTGCGGTTTGCTGCCGGCCCTGGAACAGCGCTACAGCACCAAAGAGGAGTTCTACCGGCTCATCTCCAGGACAACCGGCATCAAGGCCGGTTCGGTGAGGCGCTACTTCCAGAGCAACGGCCAGCTCAAGTACGCTCCACTTTCGGTTTACCGGTGTGCCTGCGAACTGGCCGGGGAGGATGAAGAAGGCCCGGAATCCTACCTGGCGGACAGCCGCACGCGACAGGTCGCGGCGCGGCTGGCCCGTAGGACCCGGGCGGCGCTGAGGAGATGGCGAGAGGAAGGCGACGACCCGGAGCTGGAGCTCGAGTTCCGGCAGTGCCGGCATCAGTTGATCGTCGCGATCAAGGAAGGATGGAGTAAGGTGCCTTCGGCAGCGTGAGTGTGTAGCACTCCTCCCATCGGCGGGGAGCCGGACCGGTGTTCACCCGGCCGGCTTCCCGCCGGCGCTTTTGGGGTGGCGCCGGCGGGGCCGCCACCACTCAGGCCCCGGCCATCTGCCGCAACTCGTCGGCGCGTTCGGTCTTCTCCCAGGTGAACTCGGGCTCCGCTCGACCGAAGTGGCCGAACGCTGAAGTGTTGCGGTAGATGGGCCGCAGCAGGTCCAGTCGCTCGATGATGGCGCGGGGCCGAAGGTCGAAGCACTGGCGCACGATCTCCTCGATGCGGGCGTCGGGTATCCGGCCGGTGCCTTCGGTGTCTACGTGGATGGAGACGGGCCGTGGCACGCCGATGGCATATGCGACCTGCAGCTCGCACGCTTTGGCAAGCCCGGCCGCGACGACGTTCTTCGCCACGTGGCGGGCGGCATAGGCGCCGCTGCGGTCCACCTTGCTGGGGTCCTTGCCGCTGAAGCACCCGCCCCCGTGCCTGGCTCGCCCGCCGTAGGTGTCGACGATGATCTTGCGGCCCGTCAGGCCGCAGTCACCGTGCGGGCCGCCCACCACGAAACGTCCGGTGGGGTTGACGTGGAAGGTGATCTCATCGCCGGCGAACTCCTCGGGCAGGCACGGGCGGATGATCTGTTCAATGAACGCCTCGGTCAGTTCGTCCCTGCTCACCTCGGGCGAGTGCTGCAGGCTGAGCACGATCGTGTCGATCCCGACGGGGCGTCGACCCACGTAGCGCACCGTCACCTGCGTCTTGCCGTCCGGGCGGATGAAGGGGACGATCTTCTCCTCCCGGACGTCCCGTGCCCTGCGCATTATCCTGTGGGCGAGCATTATGGGGAGGGGCATCAGTTCGGGGGTCTCGTCGCAGGCGAAGCCCACCATCATGCCCTGGTCCCCGGCCCCCTGCTCCTTGCCTCGCCCGGGATCTGCGGTGACGCCGAGGGCGATGTCCGGCGACTGCTTGCTCAGAGAGAGGATCACTCCGCACGTATCGGCGCAGAAGCCGTAGGTGGCGTCCGTGTAGCCGATCTCCCGGATCACCTCACGGGCCACGTCGGCGTAGTCAACGTCGGCGTCCGCGGTGATCTCACCGGCGATGAAGACCAGTCCGGATTTGACGACGGTCTCGCAGGCGACCCGGCACCCGGGGTCGTGCCGGATCAAGGCATCGAGGATGGCGTCACTTATCCGGTCGGCGATCTTATCGGGGTGGCCCACCGACACGGATTCGGAGGTGAACAGGTACTCTTCGTCTCTCATCTGTGCAGTCCCCATGGCATCTGCGGGAGGCGACCTCCGGACTATAGCAGAACGGCAGAACTGCCGCAACCGGCCCGGGAGGGTACAGAAAATAATGCGGGTGGGCTGGGGTTGACCCACCCGCAAGAGGGGCTGCTGTCGGGGAGGGGGGCGCTCACCCGACAGCTCACGACGCTTTCTTTTTGGGTGGGAGCGTCGTGATTTTAAGGGACAGGCAGCTATCTCATTTCAAGCAAAGACCATACCAGTCAGCCGATAGCCGACCCATCCGGTTCCCCCTCAAACCATGGCTTCGTGTAACTTCTTGGCACCCCATTCTTTACTGCACAGGCAGTTTTTGCAACCTTTCTGCTCAATTCAGGGGGGAGTGTACACAATTGCGACGGGCATTGCAAGGGAATGCGCGGATTTTACAGGGTTTCCCCGCTCGTCTGTAGCTTTTACAGCCCGCCCCCTCCGCTTCGCCGTGGCTCATCGCAGGTCGTACTTCTGTATCTTGCGGTAGAGCGTGCGCTCGCCGATGCCGAGAAGCTCGGCCGCCCGCTCGCGGTTGCCGTCCACCAGTTCCAGTGTTCGGACGATGTGCAGCTTCTCCACTTCCTCCAGCGGCTGGCCGGCCAGCGACGCCAGCGTTGGCTCCTCACTGATCCGACCCGTCTGCTCCAGCATGTACTCGGGCAGGTCGTCTTCTCCGAGCACCTCGTCCGTGGTGGCCACCACCATGTGCTCCACGCAGTTGCGCAGCTCGCGCACGTTCCCCGGCCAGTCGTATCGGAACAGGGCCTTGCGCGCTCCCGGGGCGAGGCCCTGGACCTCCTCCTCGTAGACCTCAGCGAACTCCTTCATGAAGCTGTCGATCAGCAGCGGGATGTCCCCCTGCCGCTCGCGCAGCGGCGGGATGTTGATGGTCATCACGTTGAGCCGATAGAACAGGTCGCGCCGGAACGTTCCCTCCTCCATCTTCTTGCGCAGGTCCTGGTTCGTGGCTGCCACCAGGCGCACGTCCACGTGGATGGGTTCATTGCTGCCGACGCGCACCACTTCGCCGTACTCCAGAACGCGCAGGACCTTCGTCTGGCTGGAGACGGGCATGTCGCCGATCTCGTCCAGGAACAGCGTGCCGTGGTTGGCGTACTCGAACAGGCCCACCCGTGAACTGACCGCACTGGTGAAGGCGCCCTTCTCATGCCCGAACAACTCGCTCTCGAGGATGCTCTCGACCAGCCCGGCGCAGTTGAGGGGCACGAAGCGGTTGTGGCGACGCTCGCCGTTGTAGTGGATGGCGCGGGCGACCAGTTCCTTGCCGGTGCCCGTCTCGCCCTGGATCAGCACGGTGGCGTTGGTATCGGCAACCTGGGCCATCTTGCGGAACACCTTCTGCATCGGCCGGCTGTTGCCGATGATGTTCTCGAAGCCGTACCGCTCCCTGAGCTGGCTTTGCATGGCGGCGCGGTCACGCGCCAGGATGACGTGCTCCGCGGCGCGATCGACCATCGCACTCAGTTCCACGGGGTTGACCGGCGTCTGCAGGTAATAGAGCGCCCCCTCTCGCATGGCCGCCACGGCATCGTCCGCCTCGCTCTGTGGGGTGACGACGATGACCTGCGAGTCGGGGTCGCTCCGGCGCGCCGCACGGAGGATGGCCAGGCCATCCGCACCGGCGAGAGAAAGGCTGGTGACGACGACGTCGTAGCGACCGGACTTCGCCTCCTCCAGTGCCTCGTCCGGTTGGGTGATGACGGTGCAGGCATGGCCCGCCTGCCTCAGGGTGTTGCTGATGGCGTCGGTGACCTGCCCCGTCTCGGAACAGATCAGGATGTTGACGTGATCTTCCATCTCACCGTTCGGGGCAGGGGTATGCCCGGGCGGCGGCTACGACTGGTCGGCTTCCTGGAGCGCGGCGCGTCTGCTCAGTCGCACGCTCCTGTCGTCTGCACTGAGGACCTTGACCTTGATGTCGTCGCCGACACTGCAGATGTCGGTCACCTCTTTGACGTAGCTGTCGGCCAGCTCGCTGATGTGACAGAGGCCGTCAGCGCCGGGGAAGAGCTCGACGATCGCGCCGAAGTCCTTGATCTCGGTGACCCTCCCGTCGTAGATGGCCCCCACCTGCACCTTCTGGCCGAGCTGCTCGATGTAGCGTGCGGCCGCTTCGGCCTTCTCGGCGTCCTTGCCGGAGATGGTGACCGTGCCGTCGTCCTCGACCTCGATCGTGGAATCGTACTGCTCTTCCAGTCCCTTGATGGTCTTGCCGCCCGGACCTATCAGCTTGCCGATCATGTCGGGGTCGATGTGCAGGCGGATCAGCCTGGGCGCGTACGGGGAGATCTCCTCCCGGGGTCGCTGCAACACGGACAGCATCGCGCGCAGGATCTGCATGCGGGCCTCGCGGGCCCGACTGAACGCCTCCCGCAGCACCTCCATGCCCACTCCCTTCACCTTCAGGTCCATCTGCACGGCCGTGACGCCGTGCTGTGTGCCGGCCACCTTCAGGTCCATGTCGCCGTGGTGGTCCTCGGCGCCCGCAATGTCGGTCAGCAGGAAGGTCTGGTCTCCCTCCTTGACGAGTCCCAATGCAATGCCCGCCACGGGGTTCTTGATGGGGACGCCGGCATCCATCAGGCACAGGGTGCCCCCGCAGACGCTGGCCATGGAACTGGACCCGTTCGACTCGAGGATGTCCGCGACGATCCGCACTGTGTACGGGAAATCGTCGGAGGAGGGCAGCACGGGCACGAGCGCGCGTTCGGCCAGCTCCCCGTGACCGATCTCACGGCGCCCGGGTCCCCGGATCGGCCGCACTTCGCCGACCGAGAACGGCGGGAAGTTGTAGTGCAGCAGGAACTTCTTCGGTTCCTCCTCGATGAGCGGATCCAGGATACGCTGCTCGTCCTGAACGGTGCCCAGCGTGGCGACTGCGAGGGCCTGCGTCTCGCCACGGGTGAATACCGCCGAGCCGTGCGTGCGGGGCAGCACGTCGACCTGGCAGTTGAGGGGGCGGATCTCGTCCAGCGACCGGCCGTCCAGCCTACGACCCTCCTGGGCTATGGTCTGCCGCATGATGCGGTTCTCCAGTTCCCCCAGGCCCGTGCGCACCTCCCGCTCGGTGAGTGCTTCCTCGTCTTCGGGGTCGCAGAGCTCCTCGATGGCTTCCTGGCGCATCTCGCTCATTGCCTCGGACCACTCGTCCTTCCGGGGTGTGCGACTGGCCTGGCTGAGGCGCTCGGCGTAGCGCGGCTCCAGGGCCTCCATGGCCTTCTCAAGGCGAAGGAGTGGCTCCCAGGGCCGCTCCGGTCGGCCGTGCTTCTGCACCAGCTCCTGGATCATCTCCACGATTGCCACGTTCACGTCGTGGCCGCATTGGATGGCCGTGCTCAGGTCGTCCTCCGGGATGGTGCGGGCCGAACCTTCGAGCATCACGACGGCGTCGGCCGTGCTGCAGACGACGATGTCCAGCTCGCCGCCCTCCCGCTGGGGATGGGTCGGGTTGATGACGAACTCGTCTTCCTCCAGCCCCACTCGGCAGGCGCCCACCGGGCCCCGCCAGGGGATGTCGCTCAGGCTCAGAGCGGCCGAGGCCCCGATCAGGGCAAGCACGTCAGGGTCGTTGTCTTCGTCCGCGCTCAGCACCCAGGCGACGACCTGGATGTCCTGATGGTACCCTTCCGGGAACAGCGGCCTGATGGGACGGTCCACCAGGCGGCACGTCAGTATCTCCTTCGTCGTGGGTCTTCCCTCCCTCTTGATCACGCCCCCCGGGAACTGCCCGGCGGCGTACTGCTTCTCACGGTACTCCACCGTCAGGGGCAGGAAGGGCACGTTCCGGGTGTCCTCCTCGGCAACGGCCGTCACCAGCACCATCGAATCCCCGTACCGCACTACCACAGCAGCGTCAGCTTGCTTGGCCAGCTCACCGGTCTCAATGCTCAGTTGCCGGCCGGCGATCGTCCTCTCGACTTTTTCCTTCACTTTCGGCTTCCTCTCAGGCCAGACGAAAACAGTCTCCACAGTAATCGCTCGAGTGGCGGCCCGTCGGAGAGGGTAAGCACGGTTCCATGCAGGCATGGTGCCCGTAGCCGTCCCCTTCCCGTTCCCCGGAAAGACGGCGCAGACGCGTTCGGCAGGACGCGACAGGGAAACCAGATGGCGGGATCATCCCCTCCGTCGCAACGTTGCGATAAGCACTCGTCCGCAAAGGAGGGCCAATTGAGCGATTTATCCTCACTTCCGCAGCTTCAACGCGTCAACAATCTCCCGATACCTGCCGACGTCTTCCTTCCGCAGGTATCTGAGCAGCGCCGTCCGCTTGCCGACCATCTTCATCAACCCGCGCCGTGAGTGGTGGTCTTTCCTGTGCGCGCGCAGGTGATCCGTCAGATGGTTGATGCGCTCCGTCAGCAGTGCGATCTGGACCTCCGGCGAGCCGGTGTCCGCCTCATGCGTCCGGTACTGCTCGATCACCTCTTCCTTCCGCAACTTCTCCATCAACACACCCGGTCATCTCACATACTGTGTCGAATCGGGCTGAGGCACACAACGCACCCCAAATCGTCCACATTATAGCTTCCGCGCCCCGAAGGCGCAAGTGCCGATGCGGCCCTTGACCCACGGGAGAAGGGCCTCTATAGTGAGCGCCCCACGAGCGGAGAGCGGGGAGAGGCGAACGTGCCCGAAGAGAGCATGACGCCACTGGAGCGGTGGCTGGCGGTCCTCGAGGGTGAGAAACCCGACAGAATGCCCACCGACTACTGGGCAACCGCAGAGGCGACCGAGAAGCTGCTGGCACACCTGGGCTGCTCCTCGCGGGAGGAAGCATTGCGCCGCCTCCACGTGGACGCCCCGGTCACCGTGGGACCCCGGTACGTCGGCCCGCCCATCCCGCAGGGAGAGGACGTGCACGGCTGCCGATACCGGCGCGTCGCCTACGAGGGCGGTGCGTACGATGAATGCGTCTATCATCCACTGGCAGAATGCACTTCGGTGGCGGAGGTCGAGGCGAACTACACCTGGCCGTCGCCCGACCTGTACGACTACTCGGTGATACCGGGCCAGATCGAGGGGCATCAAGATCGGCCTGTCCGTGGTGGGGGTTCCGA
>JASFTU010000081.1:0-7499 GCA_050050635.1 Candidatus Brocadiaceae bacterium | reverse complement strand
CCGAGGCCGGCGGCGTCGGGCTTTTTTTGTCGCCCTCGGCCATGCAGGCTCAGCCCGCCTCTTCTGCCCGCGTCACCAAGCACCGGGGGTTGTGTGTGGTGATCCGACGCGCCTTCACGTTGATCGAACTGCTGGTTGTCATGGCCATCGTCAGCATCCTCGCCGGGATGCTGATGCCCGCCGTCTCCGCCGCCCGGGCCCAGGCAAGCTCCACATCGTGCCGCAACAGGCTGGCCAACATCGGCAAGGCGGTCTACTCGTACACCATCGAGCACGGGGAGGATCTGCCACCTCTGGGGGACTACACGGGCGAGTGGTTCTTTGGGGTGCGAACGGCCGCGGATGAGCCCGTCATCTTCGGCGGCGGCTGTCTGTCGCCCTACGTCGGCGGAGACGCCGGGATATGGCAGTGCCCCGACTTCAACCCGGGGGACTACCTGCCACGGGCCCGGGGTCCGTGCACGGGCTACGCCTACAACTACCATTACCTGACCCAGTTGATCGAAGAGGGTTCCTGGTGGGACCCGGACTACAAGTACTGGTGGGTCGGCAAAGACATGAGCGTCATCAAAAACGCCACCAATACCGTCTTGTTCGGCGATTCCGCCACGAACTGGATGGGCCCTCTGCAGGAGAACTGGTTCTGGACGCCTCCGTCGCAGGCCATTCCGTGGGGCCTGGCCTATACCCACTTCCGCCACAAGGGCAGGGCCAACGTCGTGTGGGCCGACGGGCACGTCAGCTCCATGCCGCCGTTCCATCCGCCGAAGCCCGATGAGGACTACCTGGGCGTCCTCTGCGATACCGAGGATCAGTACTTCGACCCGCTGCAATGACCGGAGGGACGAACATGCGCGGATCGTCCGGAGGAAGCGACATGGGCCGGCGCAAACTGGTGCACGCGGTGCCCTTGCTGTTGCTGGTCGTTCTGATCGGTGCAGGCGTCGCGGGGGTGGTGGTGTTCGTATTGTCATCGCGGGCCCGGGAGTACGAACGGCGCGAGGCGCGACCGCAGGACGAGCAGGTCCAGGAAGCCTTCCGGATAGTCGGTGCCCTGGCGACGGCCCCCGACACGTTGGGGGAGTACTTCAGCGCTGACGCGACCCGGAAGGCGGAGAGCGTCGCCGAGGGAGTGGTCGAGGCCCTGAGCCGGGCGGAGTCCATCGTTTACGGCGACTCCGCCTGGTTCGGTGACTACCTGAGGCTGACGGTCGAAGGCGAGGCTGGCGGAGATTCGTTCCACGTGGTCTTCCTGTTCCGGCAGGAGGAAGAGGGCCTCCGCATCACGGGCGTGGAGCGGTAGCTCGCAGGTCCCGCAATCCGAAGCCGTCAGTCGGGAGGGCAGAATGGCAGTCGGGTGGATCAGAGCACTGGTGGCTGCCACGGCGTTCCTTGCCGGGCTGTTCCTCTCGTTCCTCCTCGGCCGCATCGAACCGCCCCGCGCGCCGCAGGTGCCGGAGCTTCCCGCACAGGAGCGGGCCTTCCGCCATCGTCGCATCATCTGCATGTCGCCGGCTGTCGCGGAGATTGCCTTCGCCGTGGGGGCGGGCGACCGCGTGGTGGGGGTCAGCCAGCACACCCGTTACCCGCCGGCGGCTCTCGATAGACCGACGTGCGGTGGTTTCTTCAATCCCAACTTCGAGCTCATCCTGGGCCTCGCCCCCGACCTGATCATCACGCAGGGCGAAGCGGAGGAACTCAGAAGATTTGCTTCGCGCAACGGCATGAACCTCGTGTCGTTATCGCTCTCGGATCTGGACTCGATCTTCGCGGCGATACGGCGGGTAGGCGACGTGCTGGAGGTGGGGACACAGGCGGAGCTGGTGTGTGCCGAGATGCGCTACCGGCTCGCGAAAGTCAGGGCAAGCGTTGGCCGTATGCCGAGGATCCCCGTGTTGCTGGTCACCGGCAGGGAGCCCGGCGCGCTGAGTGACATCTACACCGTCGGGCCGGGCAGCTTCCTCCATGACCTGATCCGCGTGGCGGGCGGGCGGAACGCCTTCGCGGACCTCGGCTCTTCCTACGGGGCCATCAACAAGGAGGCACTCATAGAGCGCTCGCCCCGGGTCATAGTGGAGCTCCACGGTGAGGGCGGCAACAGGCGGGAGCTGGAGGCGCAGGTCCGCCGGCTCTGGCGCGCTCTCGCTCCGCTTCCTGCCGTGCGGGAGGGCAGAGTCTACGTGATGACGGCCACGTACGCCCTCATTCCGGGTCCCCGGGTCGTTCGGGTCGCCGAACAGCTCAGTGAGCTTATCCACGGGGTGGAGAGCAGATGAGCGGGGCGGCACTCAGGGTTCAGGACTGCTCCTTCTCGTACGGCCCGGGGGAGTTCGCCCTCGCGGAGATATCACTCGAGGTCCATACGGGGGAGGTGCTGGGCATCGTGGGGCCCAACGGCTCCGGGAAGAGCACCTTGCTTCGCCTCATGGGTGGCTTCCTGCGGCCCGATCAGGGCGAGGTCCTCCTGGGAGAACGTCCGCTGCGGTCCACCGCCCGACGACGTCTGGCTACTGAACTGGCGTTCCTTCCGCAGACTCCCCGGACGGCGTTCGGCTTCAACGCCCGGGAAGTGATCTCGATGGGCCGCTACCCCTACCAGGGCGCGTTCGGCTTCCTCCGCGAGGCGGACATCCGGGTCGTCGAGCGGGCCATGAGCGAGACGGCCACCACTGAGCTGGCCGGGCGCTCGTTTTCCACGCTCTCCGGAGGCGAAAGGCAACGAGTCCTGGTCGCGGGCATACTGGCCCAGGAGCCTTCCGTCATGCTGCTGGACGAGCCGACGGCTGCCCTGGACATCCATCACCAGGTGGAGGTGCTCGACCTGCTGTGGCGTCTATCGCGCGGGGGCCTGGCAGTGGTCGTTGTCACGCACGACCTGAACGCGGCCGCGCAGTTCTGCGATCGTCTGGCGTTGCTGTCCGGCGGCAGGATGGTTCGTGTCGGCCCGCCGGCGCACGTGATGGACGCGCAGTTGCTGGGCGAGACCTACGGCGCGGACGTGCACGTGATGGAGCACCCGTTGACCGGCAAACCGCTGGTCCTCGTTCTGGGGGAGGGTGCTCATGCGACGCACTGAGGGCTACCTCACGGCAGGCAGTTTCTGGGCCTTCGCGGGGGCCGGGCTGCTGGTGTGGCTCGCGGTCGGTCTCGGGTGTCTGCTCCCTGGTCAGGTGGACCTGCCCCCCGGCAGGATCCTGGCGATACTCACCGGGGGCGCGGCCGAGGCGCGTGATGCGAACATCGTGCTGATGCAGCGCCTGCCGCGCGTCCTGATGGGCTTGCTCGCGGGAGGAGGGCTGGCTGTGGCGGGTGCCGTATTCCAGGCCCTTCTCAGAAACCCGTTGGCGACGCCGCACACGCTCGGCGTCTCTGCCGGTGGGGCACTCGGGGCGGTGGTGGCGATCTCGCTTGGCCTGTCCGGGCCGGCGTTGGCGGGCCTGAGTTCGGTGCAGTTCTTCGCGCTCGTGGGAGCGCTCGTGAACATCGGCATCGTCTACCTGCTGGCCAGGCGCAGCAGGGCCATGTCTCCGCTCCGGCTGTTGCTCGCAGGCGTGACGCTGGGGCTGATCTGCAGTGCTCTGATCATGTTCGTGAGGTTCGTCTCCGATCCCCATAAGCTCGTCATGGTGGACCGATGGCTTATGGGCGGGCTGGACGTTCACGGCTACAGGAGTGTGGGCGCTGTGTTGCCCTTCTTCCTGCCTGGCCTACTCCTTATGGTCAGTCAGGCCAACGCGCTGAACCAGCTTGCGCTGGGTGAGGAGATGGCCGGGGGGCGCGGGGTGAGCGTAGGCGCGGTTCAGCGAGAGGCCTTCCTGGCGGGTTCGGCCCTGACGGCGGCGGTCGTCTCGGTGGCCGGACCGATCGGGTTCGTGGGACTTCTCGTCCCCCATGCCCTCCGCGGGCTGTTCGGCCCCGACCACCGCCTCCTGCTGTGCCTCTCGTTCTTCGGGGGAGGGGCGTTTCTTGCTGCGGCGGACACGGTCGCCCGCGCCGCCTTTGCACCCTCCGAGCTTCCCGTGGGGGTGCTTACGGCCATGCTCGGGGGGCCGTTCTTCCTGCTCCTTCTGGTCACGCGAATGCGGGAAGTGTAGGGGTCTTGCCGCAACGTTTTTTTCTTGACCATTTTCTGAGCGGCCGGTACACTTTAGTACCTTGAAGGCGCCAAGTGGCGAGAAAGGCGGCTCTCGCGGCGGGGGTACGGATGTAGGCGGGAGGCACTCGTCGCGTGATCGTCGGGGCATGCGGGCCTGTTCGAGTCACGGGGGTGTGACACCATGGTTTTCGAAAAGGCAACGCACTTTGCGAAATCGGCAGTCGCGAACCAACTCAGCAAACTTATAGGCAGCGCCTCGCCCGATTCGCTGGCGAGCATCTGGGGGGTGTTCGAGAAGGTCTCCTCCAACCCCCGCGACAGGCTGCAGGCGCAGCGCTTCCGATGGCTGGTGGAGAACGGGCATCCCTTCGGTCAGTGGCTGGAGAGGATCTCCACCGAACTCAGCCCGCAGGCCCGAAGCTGCCTGATCCGCAACCTCTACGGGAATGCCTGGTTCCTCAGCCGCCCGAAGCGGCGGCAGTTCGAAGAGGAGCACGGCTACAGCCCTCCCTACATCATCGTCTTTGATGTCACCGCGCGGTGCAACCTGTCGTGCGAGGGATGCTGGGCGGCCATGTACGGCAAGAAGGAGGACCTGCCGTACGAACTCCTCGACAGGGCCGTCACCGAGGCGGAGGACCAGATGGGCGTGCACTTCTTCGTCTTCTCCGGCGGAGAGCCGACGCTTCGCAAGGACCTCATACGGTTCTGCCGGGAGCACGGGGACTCGCAGTTCCAGATCTACACCAACGGCACGCTCATCGACGAGCAGATGGCGAAGGGGTTCGCAGAGTGCGGCAACATGATGCCCATGCTCAGTATCGAGGGCGACCGGTTGCTCACCGATGATCGTCGGGGCCAGGGCACGCACCGGAAGGTGCTGGAGGCGATGGAAGCGCTGCGGGAGGCCGGGGTGCTCTTTGGCTTCAGTGCCACGGCAACGCGCAAGAACGCCGAGGCGATCATGAGCGACGATTTCGTTGAGATCATGATCGAGAAAGGCTGTCTCTACGGCTGGTACTTCCAGTACATCCCGATCGGGCGCAATCCGAACCTGGATCTGATGGTCACTCCCGAGCAGAGGGAGATGATGCGGGTGCGGGTCTATGAGCTGCGTAACAAATACCCAATCTTCCTGTCCGACTTCTGGAACGACGGCACAGAAGTCAACGGTTGCATGGCCGGGGGCAAGCGGTACTTCCACGTCAACAACAACGGCGACATTGAGCCCTGTGTCTTCTGCCACTTTGCCGTGGACAACATCAAAGACACTAACCTGACGGAGGCACTGAAGCACCCGTTGTTCGAGGCGATTCGTGAGGGCATACCATATGACGGCAACCTGCTCAGGCCGTGTATGCTGATCGACAGACCAGAGGTCTTCCGCCGCTACGCCGACCGCTACGGCGCAACGCCCACGCATCCGGGCGCCGAGACGCTGGTTGGGGAGCTGGCCGAGGGCCTTGACGCAAAAGCGCGGGCATGGGCGGAACTCGCCGAGCAGAAGTGGAACAACGGGGAGCAGCTCCCGCTCTACCCTTACCCACCGGGATCCGAGCCGCCGTGTGGCCGCGCGGCGGAGGCCGTTCAGGCACAGGGGTAACGCCCGCCCGAAGCAGGCATGAGACAGACCGGAGCAGCCATCGTTCCGTGGGTCTGCTCCGGTCCGTTGTGTAAGTTCGGTAACGGATGGAACGATGGCACAGGAAACGGAACCCACCGTCGAGCTACCCGCCGTCGCCCTGCGGAAAATGGTGATGTTCCCGGGGATCATTACCGTTCTGCGCATCGGCAGGCCCCGATCCGTTGCCGCGTTGGAGCAGGCGCGGGAAGGCGATGGACGGCTGGTGCTCATCGCCCAGCGCGACGCCGAACTCGACCAGCCGGCCCCCGCCGATCTCTATGAAGTCGGCGTCATCTGCAAGGTCCTTCAGACGGTTAAGGAGGGCGCCGGGGGCGTCTATAGCGCGCTTGTGGAGGGGCTGCGATGCTGTCGCGTCCGCGAGTATCTCCGCCAGGCGCCCTCTCTCGGCGTCCGGATTGAGCCTTTCCCCCGGGCGGAGTCGGCAGTCCCGCCGGACCTCAGGCGCAGCGTGGAACGCCTGTTTGCGGCCACCGCCGGTGACAGTACGGCCCTGACCCGGCTCCAGTCGCTCTCCGACTCGGTGGCGTCCGACCGGGCGATCGCCTTCAGCCTCGAGCTGCCGGTTGCGGAGAAGCAGTTGCTTCTGGAAGAGCAGGACGCCGAACAGCGCTACCGGATGCTGGTGCCGTTGCTGGAAAGGGAGAAGGCCATCACTGCCGAGGGGCAGCGGATCCGCCGCGACCGCCGCTACGAGGTCAGCCAGGAAGATCGCCGCAGGTACCTGGAAGAGCGCAAGGAGGAGATCGAGCAACGCCTGGCGGAGATGAGCGATTCGGTCGAGGGCCTGGACGAAATCCGGGAGCGCATTGAACGAGCCGACCTGCCGCCGGAGGTCCGAGAAGAGGCCGAACGCGAGCTGGCTCAGCTCGGCCGCATGCCACCCGGCGCTCCCCAGTACGGGGTGGCCATGGACTACCTGGAGTGGCTGTGCGAGGTGCCGTGGAACCGGTCCACCGAGGCGGAGGTGGACTTGAACAGGGCCAGGGAGGTACTGGACCGGGACCACTACGACCGGGAAGAGGTCAAGGAGCGCATCCTCGAGTACCTGAGTGTGCGTCGGCTCAGGCCGAAGAGCGAGGGAGCTCTGCTCTGCTTCGTCGGCGCCCCCGGAGTCGGGAAGACCTCTCTGGGGCGCTCCATTGCTCAGGCCACCGGACGTCGCTTCCACCGCGTCTCCCTCGGCGGAGTGCGGGACGAGGCAGAGATAAGGGGACACCGGCGAACCTACGTGGGGGCACTCCCCGGGCGGATGATCCGGGCGCTGTGCAGTGTGGGGGTCAACAACCCGGTGCTCATGCTGGACGAGCTGGACAAGCTACAGCATGGACTGCGAGGCGACCCCGTCTCAGCCTTGCTCGAAGTGCTGGACCCCGAGCAGAACCGCAGCTTCGTCGACAGCTACCTGGCCGTGCCGTGCGACCTCTCCCGCGTCATGTTCATCGGGACCGCCAACACGACGGACACCATACCACCTGCGTTGCTCGACCGCCTGGAGGTGATGGAGCTGTCCGGGTACTCGACCGACGAGAAGGTCGCCATCGCGCGCCAACACCTCGTCCGGAAGCAACTGGAGGCGACGGGGCTGGCCGACGCACGCGTGGAGATCGACGATGAGGCCCTCGAACTCCTGGTGGAGGGCTACACCCGGGAGGCTGGAGTACGGAGCCTGGAACGGCAGATCGCGGCCCTCTGCAGGAAACTCGCGCGGGAGTTCGTGGGCGGCCGGACCTGTTGTGACCACCTCGATGAGGACCGTGT
>JASFTU010000080.1:0-7534 GCA_050050635.1 Candidatus Brocadiaceae bacterium | reverse complement strand
CGCCCTGTTGTGCACCGGCACGGAGGTGGTCGAGCCCGGTGAGGAACCGGCCGGAGGGCAGATCTTCAACGCCAACGGCCCGATGCTGGGGGCTTTGATGCGGCCCGCCTGCCGGTCTTTCGAGTACCTGGGCACGGTGGGCGACGACCGAGAGGAGCTTCTGGCCCGGGTCCAGCGCGGGCTCGACTCCGACGTCCTGGTGATCACCGGGGGAGTATCCATGGGGCAGTACGACCTGGTGCCCGACGTGCTGGAGGAGGCCGGAGTGGGGCAGATCTGCCACAAGGTGGCGATCAAACCGGGCAAGCCCACCTACTTCGGCAGGACGGAGCGCACGCTGGTCTTCGGCATGCCCGGCAATCCGCAGTCCTGCTTCGTGATCTTCAAGATGATCGTCGAGCCGGCGCTGGCCGCCATGGGTGGGCTGCGGGCATCCCTGCCGCGCTTCGAAACGGGCAGGAGCGCGGAGGGGTTCCCGAACAAGCCGGCACGAATGAACGTTATGCCCTGCCGGATCGACCAAGACGATGGCGGCGTCCTCATCCGTCGGCAGCCCTACCACGGGAGTGCCGACATCGTCGGGCCCGCCGAGGCGGACGGCTACTTCGTCGTCCCGCGCGGGACCGAGTACGTTCGCGAAGGCCAAACGCTGAGGTTTTTCCGGATATGAGCGAGCCGGCGCCACGCTACCTTCGGCTCTCCGTCACGGCCCGCTGCGGCATGCGGTGCGTGTACTGCCGGCCGGAGCCGGGGACGGGACCGGACCCGGCGGACGAGTTGAGCGCGGATGAACTGCGACTGATGGTGGAGTGCGCCGCGGCCGAAGGCGTCCGGAAGCTGCGCATCACCGGCGGAGAGCCGCTTCAGCGCGACGACCTGGAGCGGATCGTCGCCGCCGTGAGTTCCGTGCGGGGGATCCGGGAGGTCGGCCTGACGACCAATGGTCTCGGCCTGGAGGACCGGGCGGCGGCGCTGGCAGAGGCCGGGGTGGAACGGGTGAATGTCAGCCTCGACAGCCTGAGGCGCGCTCGATTCGCGCAGGTCACGGGTATGGACGCCCACGGCACGGTACTCCGGGGCATCGCGCGGGCCGTCCGGACGTTCCCGGCCGTGAAGGTGAACCTCGTACTCCTGCGCGGCAGGAACGACGATGAGATACCGGACTTCGTGCGGTTCGCCGCCGCCAGTGGCGTCGTCGTACGTTTCATCGAGTACTACGGCGTGCGGGGCGGCCCTGAAGGGCTGGAGGGCGTTCCCGCCGACGAGGTATTGGAACGGGTGCGGTTTGCGTTCGGCGACGTGGAGCGCCTCGAGGGCGACCCGCTGTCGGTGGAGGAGTTGTACTGCGTGCCCGGTGCGGAGGGAGCGGTGGTGGGCGTGGTGCGCAGCGCGAGCACCCCACCGTGCCGCGACTGTTCCAAGCTGCGTCTCACCGCGGGCGGGGAGCTTCTGCCGTGCCTGTTCGCGGAACGGGGAGTCGCAGTGAAGGCGCTTCTGGAGCGAGGTGACCGAGACGCCGTGCGGGAAGCCGTGCGGGAGGTATACGGGGCGAAGGAACGGTCGGGCCCAGGGGGGCGGCGTGTCTGGTGCGTGTGCGACATAGGAGGATGAAGCCGGAGAGAAGCGCGAATTCGGCTTGTGCGATCAGGCGGGATTCCGTATAATGCATAGTGCGGGTTGCATAAAATAGGGATAGTCTACCTTCGGTCGCCCAGGCGGGTCGGTCCAGCGCTCCTCCAGAGGTACTCTGTGGCGGGTCGTGTACCTCAGCACGTGGTCCAACAGATCGTACGCAACGTGGACTTTGTGCGCCTGGTGGGGCGACACGTTGAGCTGAAGAAGCGCGGCAAGAGCTTCTGGGGCCTGTGTCCGTTCCACAGCGAGAAGACTCCTTCCTTCTCCGTCGATCCCGACGACGGTCTCTACTACTGCTTCGGGTGCAAGGAGGGCGGGAACGTCTTCACGTTCCTCCAGAAGATGGAGGGCTTGAGCTTCGGGGAGGCACTTCAGAAGCTGGCCGCGGAGGCGGGCGTGGACCTGAGCCGGTATCGCGCGGCCGGCGGGCCGTCCTCGGGCGAGTTGGGGAGGCTTCGCGACGTGCTGGAGCTGGCCACGAGCTTCTACCAGAAGTGCCTGGCCAAAGCTCGGGGCGGACGCGGGGCAGCGGAGTACCTGACGGAGCGAGGGTTTACTGACGAGTCAGTAGAGCTGTGGCGGCTGGGTTACGCGCCCGACGGCTGGGAGCATTTCCTCAAGTGCGCCGTGGGGCGGGACTACGAACCGGAGCTGCTGGTTCAGGCCGGCCTCGCGCGCAGCCGGGAAGGCGCCGCGGGGCACTACGATGCCTTCCGGAACCGCCTGATGTTCCCCATCACGGACACGACGGGGCGCACGATCGGCTTCGGGGCGCGGGCACTGAAACCGGACGACGAACCGAAGTACCTGAACAGCCCGGACACGCCGCTGTTCAGCAAGGGCCGCTGTTTCTTCGGCCTGGCGCAGGCCAGGGCCCCCGTGCGGTCGGCCGACACGGCCGTGGTGCTGGAGGGCTACACCGACGTGATCATGGCGCACCAGGTCGGCGTCACGGAGGCACTGGCGGTGCTGGGCACCGCGCTGACCGAGGAGCACGCGCGCCGCCTGAGCCGGCTCTGCACGCAGGCCGTGCTCGTATTCGACGCGGACGAGGCGGGCCAGAGGTCGGCCGCGCGCAGCGTGGAAGTGCTGCTCAATGAGGATCTCGACGTCAGGGTGGCCCGACTGCCGGTCGGGTCCGATCCCTGCGACTACATCGTCGAGCATGGCGGCGAAGCGTTCCGCCGGTGCCTCCAGGAGAGCCCGGGCTTCTTCGAGTTCCGCCTGGAGCTGGCGCGCAGCAGGCACGGCACGGGCACCGTAGAGGCGCGCTCGGCCGTGCTACGTGAGATGGCCGAACTGGCCGCCGGCCTGCGGGAGGAGGCCAGGCGAGAGATGGTGGTCCGTTGGGTGGCCGACGAGCTGGGGATCAGTCCCCGGTCGGTGTGGAGTTACCTGGAGAGCCGGACCGGACCCCGGAGAACCCGACGATCGGAACCGGCGGGAGACGGGCGAAGCCGGAAGCGGCTCTCCGCCCGGGATGCTCTGCCGGCCGAGTTGCTCGGCCTGCTCCTGGCGAACCCGGAGCTGTTGCCCGAGGCGAGTAAGCGGCTCGACGTGGAGTCTCTGAAGGACTGCCCCGAGAGCGAAGTTCTGGCGAAGCTCCTCGGCGACGCGAGCGACAGGGACGCAAGGGATTACATCAGTTCGCTGGGCGAGTCTTCCCTGGCCGCTGCCGCCTCGAGGGCGCTGGCCGAGGAGAGGCGCAGGGAGGCCAGCATACGCAAGGCGACGGCGGGGGATCGCCTCGAGGGCTACCTGGGTTACCTGGAACGCAGGAAGGAAGCGACCCCGGCTCTGGACGGTCAGCCCGAGCGGCTCGACGACGAGCAGCTCCGGGCTGTTCAGGAGAAGTTCCGGGAGAAGGACAAGAAGTCGGCGGAGAGGAGATAACGCGGGAGCTGTACGCCGATGACGCAGCAGAAGACGGTTGAGCGCAGCGCAATTGAAGAGGAAATCCGCGAGCTGATCGAGCGCGGCAAGGAGCGGGGGTTCCTCACCTACGAGGAGCTGAACGACTTCCTGCCCGACGACGTGGTCAGCCCCGAGTACATCGACGAGATCCTGCTGACGCTCGACGAGAAAGGCATCGAGCTGATCGACGAGCAACGGCTGGATGAAGTCGGGGCGGACTTCTTCCTCGAGACCGAGGCAGAGGAGGAAGAAGAGGAAGAGGAGGAAGAGGAAGAGACCACCTCACTGAGCACCACCGAGAAGATCGATGACCCGGTGCGGATGTACCTGACGCAGATGGGGCAGATCCCCCTGCTGAAGCGGGAGGAGGAGATCGCACTGGCCCAACGCATCGAGGTCGGCCGGGAAGCTTTCCGCAAGAAGGTCATGCGGTTCACCCCCTGCATCGAGCGTTGCGTGGAGGTGCTGCAGCAGGTGCACGACGGCGACCTGCCCTTCGATCGCACCCTCAACGTGAGCGCGCTGGAGAACAACGAGAAGCAGGCCATGGCCGTCCGCCTGCCCGACAACCTGGAGACGATCCGCAGGCTCCTGAAGGCCAACCGCGAGGACTGGCAGCAATACCGGAAGAAGAAGACCGGTGAGAAGAAGAAGGTCCAGATCCTGGGCCGCCTCGCCAACCGCTCCCGCAAGTGCATGATATTGCTGGAGGAACTCCACCTGCGCATCAAGCGCATCCAGCCCCTGCTGGACATCGTCAACGGGCTGATGGCGCGCATGAGCCGGATCGACGGGGAGCTGCAGGACCTCCGGGCAAACAACGGGAGCAAGGCCAAGATCCGCGGCCTCGAGGCGGAACTCCGTCACCTGGAAGACCGCATGTGCTGCCCCTTCCCGCTGTTCAAGCGGCGCGTCCAGAGCGTGCGCCTGGTCCACGAGGAGTACGAGAGGGCGAAGCAGGAGCTCTCCGGCGGCAACCTGCGCCTGGTGGTCAGCATCGCCAAGAAATACCGCAACCGCGGCCTCAGCTTCCTGGACCTCATCCAGGAGGGCAACACCGGCCTGATGCGCGCCGTGGACAAATACGAGTACCGGCGCGGATACAAGTTCAGCACCTACGCCACCTGGTGGATACGGCAGGCCATAACGCGCGCCATCGCCGATCAGGCCCGGACCATCCGGATACCGGTCCACATGATCGAGACGATGAGCAACATCCGCAACGTCGTCAAGAGACTGGTGCAGAGGCTGGGGCGTGAGCCCACACTGGAGGAGATCGCCGAGGAGACCGACCTGAGCGTCGGAGAGGTGCGGCGGGTTCTGAAGATCTCCAAGCGACCGATCAGCCTCGACCGACCCATCGGCGACAACGAGGACAGCTTCTTCGGTGACTTCATCGAGGACGAAACGGCCGACAGCCCCA
The DNA here is from genome assembly GCA_050050635.1 of Candidatus Brocadiaceae bacterium. Classification (GTDB taxonomy): domain Bacteria; phylum Planctomycetota; class Brocadiia; order SM23-32; family SM23-32; genus JASFTU01. The sequence goes on along the minus strand of JASFTU010000080.1, from coordinate 2,562 downwards.
TCTCGATGGCCGCCCAGGAGATGCTCAAGGACCGTATCGACGAGGTCCTGGAGACGCTCACCTACAGGGAGCGGGAAATCATCAAGCTGCGCTACGGCCTGGGAGACGGCTACACCTACACGCTGGAGGAGGTGGGGCGGATCTTCAACGTCACGCGGGAACGCGTGCGCCAGATCGAGGCCAAAGCGGTGCGCAAGCTGCAGCACCCCGTGCGCAGCCGACAGCTGGAGGGTTTCATTGACAGCCTGCCGGGCAACACGTAAACTACGCGGACTTCCCTTGCCCGAAGCGGAGGGGCATGCTCTGGATGCCGCGTAGAACGCCTACACTGACCGGCCCGCACCGTGTCGGCCCGAAGCCGGTGCGGGGCGACGCTCCTCTGGCCCGAGCTCGAAAGAGTTCGGGCTTTTTTCATTTCCCCTTCAGCAGCGATCACCTATGAGAGAAACCCTCGAGAGGCTGCGCACGCTCCAGGAGGTGAACCGGGAACTGGCTCAGGTCCGGCGGGACAGGGACCGGCTGTCCATCGACGTGGAGAACCAGGAGCGGATCCTGAAGCAGAAGAAAAAGAAGATCGACGAAGTGCACCAGAAACGCCTCAACATGACAAAGGCCGCTGATGCCGCGCAACTGAAGATCGAGGAAGCCGAGGCGGAGATCGAGCGCTTCCAGACGCAGCTCAACGTCGTCCGGCAGCAGAAGGAATACGACGCCCTCCAGCATTCCATCCTCAGCCACCAGGCCGACATCCAGAAGTGGGAGGACGAGGCCCTGTCGGCGCTTTCGGCCGTGGACGAGCTGTCCGCGCAGGAGGAACAGCTTGAGCAGGAGGTGCAGCAGGCCGGCGAAGAGCTGGAGAGAATCGAGCAAGAAGTGGCCGAGGAAACCGAGCAGTGCAACCGGCGGATCGAGGAGCTGACCCGGGAGCGGGAGCAGATCCGGGACAGCGTCGAGCCGAACGTGCTCAGCCAGTACGATCGGCTGGCGGCCAGCCATCCCCGCGACGCGCTGGCCGAGGTGAAGGGACGCATCTGCCAGGGGTGCTACACCCAGATCACCAAGCAGACCGAGAACCTGCTGATGCGGGGAAACAAACTCGTGCACTGCCAAAGTTGCGGCCGACTGCTGATGCTGGCCGACTGAAGGGGCGGCCTCACTCGATGCACTTCAGCAGTATCTCGGCCAGCGTCACCAGGTCCAGCACGTTGTGCCGCAACACGGGCTCCACCAGGCGGGCATCCCCGGTCTCCACGAAATCGTGATAGACGCGGGGGATTTCGCTTCCCGGCACGTCGGCTGTCCTCCTGCGCCTGCAGACGAACCGTTCCAGCGTCTCCAGGCGGCAGTCCGGCAGGACCTGGGACCACCGCCGTCGGCACTCGTAGAGCACGTCCACGTGGTCGAGCTCGCCCGCGCTCGGCAACTCCACCTGCCACATCCCGGCCCGACCCGTCAGCAGGGGGAAGTCGAAGGACTTGCCGTTGAAGCTGACGAGCACCCGGCCACGGGCGAGCCGCTCGGCGAACAGACGGATGATCGAGTGCTCCTGGGAGTAATCCTCGGCGAACGCCTGCTCCACGTGCACCTCGTCCTCGGACAGCGTCAGCCATCCGATGAGGAACACGCCGGCATTCCCGAATCCCAGCGTCTCGAGGTCGAAGAACAGCAGTTCCTCCGGCTGCGCGGGCGCCAGCAGAGCCAGGTCGCCGTGGGAGGTGGGAAGCACGGCCTCGGCGGTATAGGCGCGGATTGCCGCCCCCAGGGCGGGTCCGAGCTCCCGCGCGGGTGGCTGGGCATCCCACTGCAGCAGCCACTCTCCCTCCGTGCGCCGGGCCGCCCGCACACCGGGGGTAGCTTCCAGCAGGTCGGCGACGGCAAGCGGGGGCTGCCCCGCCGCTGCCCTCCGACCGCTCCCCCTCCTCCTGGACGAACCCCGCTCCGCACGCGTCAGCCAGCGTCGGATCCTGTCTCGCCAGTTCTCACCTCTCGGTGCCATGCCCCATGCACCTACCCCCCGTCTCCAATCCATAGCGGAACGTCCCGTCCGGGTTCTCCAGGCTGATCGGCGGGCAGATGCCCTTGCCCCCCGCCACCACGAGTCGGGCAGCGCCGGATGACCGGGCGGAGGAGTCGCCCCGCACGCCGCGTTGGACCTCCTCGGCGCGGAGCGGCTCGTAGCGGAGACTCATGCGGACGCTCCTGTTCGAACGTCAGTCGCGCGGGCCGAAGATCGCCGTGCCGATCCGCACCATGTTCGACCCCTCCTCGACGGCCACGCGGTAGGAGTTCGTCATGCCCATCGACAGCACTTCCATCCGCACGTGCGGCGCGTCGAGACCTTTCAGCTCCTCGAACAGCTCCCTCATCCGCTGGAAGTACGGGCGGGCTTCCTCGGGGTCCTCCAGGTAAGGCTCCATGGTCATCAGGCCCTCGATGTGGAGCCCGGGGAGCTCGGCCATCTGCTGCACGGTCGTGACGGCGCGGTCGGGCGGTATGCCGAACTTGCTCTGCTCCCCGGCGATGTTGATCTCCACCAGGACACGCACGGGCCGCTCGGCGCGT
>JASFTU010000079.1:0-7597 GCA_050050635.1 Candidatus Brocadiaceae bacterium | reverse complement strand
ACGATTTCGGCCACCCGGTCGGGAACATCGTCCTGGAGCAGGTGGCGGGCACCATGGCGCAACGCGTGCGATCCTGCGACGTGCTCGGCCGCGTCGGCGGGGACGAATTCCTTGCCGTTCTGCCGCAGACGGACCGTCGGGAGGCATACGTGCTGGCGGAGCGGCTCAGAGAGGCCGTTGAAGGCTACGTCCTGGAGATCGAGGACGGGCACGTCATCGACTTCATACGGGTCAGCATCGGTGTGGCTGCCTACCCGGTGAACGGGGAAACGATGGAGAACGTCGTCACCGCCGCCGACAACGCCGTTTACCAGTCCAAGGACGAGGGGGGGAACCGCGTGTCCCTCGCCGATGAATTCATAACCTCCGATCTGGTCGGCAGGCGGATCGTCGACGCCGTGCGGGGCGAGGAGGCGGCGGAGCAGTAGAGCCGCCGCCGCGCCCCGGAGGCTGTGTCCGCCAGCGGGCAGCAGGGGGCTCCCTTCCATGATAGTCGACGCGCTCATCTGGGTCGGGGCGATCCTCATCGGCGTGGGAATCCTGGGCATTCTGGTCCGCGTGCTGCGCCCCCGGGCCCGACGCGATGGCTCGCACGCCTCCGGGGAGTAGCGGCATCCTCCTGGCCCGGTCAGTCCGGAGATTCCTCTGCCAAAACCGCCTCCCCCTTCTCGCTCTCCGGGCAATCTCAGCGATGATGACTGGCTTCACAAGCATGTGTTCACGAACGAGTTAGCCGCGTCACGTCCGTCGCCCCACCTTTCCGTAGCTGGCCACCTTGAAAGTCGCTCTCGCCGTTCACTATCTTAGGGATTGAAGCGCAGTTGCCCTGCAATTCTCAACAGGTGAGGACATGAGGAAGCTGTTGATTCTGCTTCTGGTCGCTGCGGCGGTGGGGATCGTCATCTCGAAGCGTCGGGCCCCCGAGCCGCCCGCGGACGGGCCGGAGAAGAAGGAAGCCGACAAAACCGTCTTGGCCGAACACCGGGTGGAAGAGCCCGCGGGACCACAGCATGCACGTGCCGACGGAGCGGTACCGGCACCTCAGGCGCCCCAGGACGGTGCAGGGCAGCAGGCGCGCGAGCCGTCTGCTCTGGCGGCGAATACGACTGCCGAGCCGGCGACCCGTCCCCCGGGGAAGGAGCAGGCCGGTGCTTCGGAACCGGCGCGCGAGTCCGCGGCTCGGATCGAGGCGGCCATCTCCCGACTGGAGGCGGGAGACAGGCTGGCCGCGCGGAAGCTTCTGACTGACCTGTACCTGGCCGCGCGCGGCGAACGAGCCCAGAAGCTGCGGAAGCTGTTGGACAGGATCAACGCCGACCTGGTGTTCAACCCGCGTTGCCTGGAGGGCGCCCGCATCCACACCGTCCAGCCGGGAGAAACGCTCACCCGCATCGGCAAGCAGTACGGCGTCCACTGGCGCATGATTGCGCGACTGAACGGCATGGAGACGGACGACCTGTTGCGCGCGGGCCAGAAGCTGAAGGTTCTTACCGGCGACCCCTCCCTGGTCATCTGGAAGGAGGAGTTCCGCCTGGCGCTGTTGCTCGGTGGGGCGTACGTGAAGGAATACCCGATAGGGATCGGGAAGGACGACCGCACCCCGGCGGGGCAGTTCACGGTGGACGATCTGCTGGTGGAGCCGCGCTGGTATCCGCCCGAAGGTGGGATCATCGAATACGGGGAAGAAGGGAACCTGCTGGGCGAGCGTTGGGTCGGGCTCTCGGATGAGCCCGGGGCAGCCGGTCTCGGCATACACGGCACGAACGACGGCGGCATCGGCACCAGGTGCTCCAACGGCTGCATCCGCATGCACAATGAGGACGTGATCGAACTCTACGCTTTCATGGAAGTGGGAGCGCCGGTCGAGATCCGGGAGTAGGGCATTGTACCGTGACGGAAGCATCACCGATTACGTCGGCGACGCCGCGGCCAAAAAGCCCGCGCCGGGCGGCGGAAGCGTCAGTGCACTGGTGGGCGCGCTGGCGGCAGCTATGAGCGAGATGTCGGCCAACTTCACGACCGGCAAGAAGAAGTTCGCCGACGTGCAGGAGGAGGTCCGTAAGGCTCTCGATACTCTCGAGGCCTGCCGGACGACGCTGCTGGAGCTGTTGGACCGAGACGTTGAGGCGTACAGTGCCGTCAGCCGAGCCTACGCGCTGCCCGGGGACAGCGAGGAGGAGCAGGAGGCCCGGCGGAAGGCGATAGACTCCGCCCTGCGCGGAGCGATGCAGGCCCCCCTGGAGGTCATGCGTCAGTGTGCGGCCGTGGCTGAGGTGGCCGACGTGCTGGTGGAGATAGGGAACCGGAACCTGATAACCGACGTCGGCGTGAGCGCCTTGCTTGCCGAAGCGGCGTGCGCCGCCGCCAGGATGAACGTCGAGATCAACCTGAAGTTCCTCAAGGAAGCCGAACTCGCTGAGCGAACCCGATCAGAGGTGGATGGACTGACACGGCAGACCCGGAGCGCCCGCGAGCGGGTCAGCCGGCAGGTCGGGCGGTACCTGGCCAGTTGACGGCGGCGAGAGTCGGCAGAGGGGCCGAGCGTGCGTGAGAGCTGGCGAATCCAAAGCAGCGACGGTTCCTGCTGCCTTTGCGAGGTGGAGTTCCCGGCCGGGGGCACCTTCTTCTCGACCCTGTGCGATGGCGACGAAGGCTTCGTGCGCAGGGACTTCTGCACCGACTGCTGGGAGTCGGGCGAGGAAGAGAGGGGGTTCTGCTTCTGGCGCACCCGCCGGGAAGTCGCCGACGCAGAACGGGTGGTGGACACGCAGCTCATGCTGGGTTTCTTCGACCGCCTCGACCAGCCCGACACGCACGAGAAGACGATCTTTCGCTTCGTTCTGGGTCTCTACCTGATGCGGCGCAAGGAGTTGAAACTTCAGGAGATAGCCCGCTCGAACGGCGGGAACGAGTTCCTTCTCTGCGAGCGTCGTTCCACGGGGGAAGCGGTTCGCATCGAGAATCCCGGACTGACGGAGGATCAACTCCAGCACTCGGCCGACCGGCTCCGGTATCTTCTGGACGGTGCCCTTTGAGGCGCGCTGCCCGGTCACTCATCCCTGCGCATCGATCTCGGCCAGTGTCTGCCAGAGCATCGCGGCCATGCGCTCCGCCTGTCGTTCGATCGCTTGCTTCCCTTTCTGCGGACTTGCGTGCGTCCGCGGGTCCTCTCCCCCCACGGCCACGGGCCAGACGTCCGGGTCGGCCGGCAGGTTCTCCATCGCTACCAGGTCGGCGTGCAGAGCCATGACAAGCGAAGTCTCGTTGGCCGCGGCATGGTCGGTCTGGATGCCGAGGCCGTCTGATTCGTCCTCCCGCCAGCAGGCGAACAGGCGAAGCCCGAACCTTTCGCTCCACTGCTCGATGTTGCGCCGGAACAGGACCGTGGACGGGCCGTGTCCATGGGCAACGACGATGCGGAAGCCGGCTCTCCGGAGCTGCTCGAGGATGGATTCCAGCAGTTCTGTAAACAGCTCCTCGTCCACCCAGTAAGCGCTGCCGTCGAGCTGCCGGGGCTGGCCCTCTGGGAAACCTTCCCAGGTGTCCATCCCGTAGAACCGGCGGCCGGCACGCTCCGTCTTCCGGTCGGGGCCGACGAACAGCATGGGGAGCACGATGCCACCGGCCCGGCGTGCCAGCTCGACGAAGAAGCCCTGCGACTGCAGACCGTCCGAGCCGAGCGGCAGGTGCTCACCGTGCCACTCCAGCGTACCCAGCGGAAGGTAAGCGATCGGTGCCTCGGCCAGCCGATGGCGAAACTCGGCCGGCCTCAGGTGCGCATAGAGTACTTTCTCAGGCATCGGTCTCTCCGATGGAACCACCCGATTGGATTCTCTGTCGATGCTCCCGCCAGACCTCGCGGGGGACCAGGAACCACGCCAGGGAGAGCGCGAGGAGGACCACGACCAGGTCGTCCAGGTACCCCAGGACGGGCACGAAGTCCGGTATCAGGTCAATGGGAGACGCCAGGTACGCGCCCATGCCCGCCAGCAGGGCCTTCGCGGCCCACGGCGTGCGCGGGTCGCCCCACACGGCCTTAAGCAATGCCGCGTGCTGCCGGAGCGTCACGGCTCAGGTTCCTCCGACTGAGGAGTTCGGCACTTCGCGCAGCATTGTAGTCCGTTCGCGCCGGGCCCGGCAAGCAGGCTCACCGCTCGGAGGCGTGTTTGACGGGACCGGCAGGCTGCGGTATCGTTGATCGCTTGTTAGGTCGCGGGGGATCGCGGTGAAGATAGACCGTAGCGTAATCAAGTCGTACGACATCCGGGGGACCTATCCGGACCAGCTCGACGAGGCCTTCGCGTACCTGCTGGGGAAGGCGCTTCCCGGGGTGGTTTCCGCGCAGCGGGTGGCTGTAGGGCATGATGCCAGGCTGAGTTCGCCCCCGCTGTACGCCGCCCTGGCGACCGGTTTCGAGCAGGCGGGCTCCAATGTAGTGGGCCTGGGCCTGTGTCCGACGGAGCTGGTCTATTACGTGCTCGGTGCGCGCGAGGACTTCGAGCTGGGGGTGATGGTCACGGCCAGCCACAACCCGCCGGAGTACAACGGCTTCAAGGTGGTCGGGGCCGGGGCGCGGCCCGTGACCGGGGAAACCGGCCTGGGAGCGGCCTGTGGTGCGATGGAACAGATGAGGGCCGCCTTGCCGGAGCAGCCGCAGCCGCCCCGGGAGACGGTGCATGTAGATTCCGACTACCTGGATTTCGCCCTCGAGCTGCTGGGGGAACCGCCGGTCGAGGACCTTTCGGTGGTCGTGGACGCGGGCAACGGGCTGGGGGGCCTCCTGTGGGAGAGTCTGGCGGCCCGGCTGGGATTGGAGCCGGTGCGGCTGAACTTCCAACCGGACGGTCGTTTCCCCGCTCACCCGCCCGACCCCACCGACGAGGTCAACCTGGTGCCGCTCGTCCGGCGCGTCCGCGCGGAGGCAGCGGACATCGGCTTTGCCTACGACGGCGATGCGGACAGAGTGGTCATGGTCCTGGCGGACGGCCACATCGTGGACGGAAGCGAGACCACGGCCTGCATTGCTCACCGGACACTGAAAGAGGAGCCGGGCTGTGCTTTCGGAATGGGCCAGACCGTGAGCCGGAAGGCTCTCGACTACTTCCGCGGGCTGGGCCTGGAGCCGACCTTCGTTCCCGTGGGCCACGCCAAGATCAAGAGCGTGCTCCGAAGCCATCCCGACATGGCCTTCGCCGGGGAGAGCGCGGGCCACTACTACTACCGGGACTTCTTCTCCTGCGACAGCGCGCTGCTGACGACCCTGCACGTTCTGCACCTTCTGGCGGAGGGGGAACTGGCCGAGTTGATCGGCGCTCTGCCGGGGCCCTGGCACTCTCCCGTCCGGCAACCCACGATAGAGTTCGGCGATCAGGATCACGCCCTGGAGGTCTGCCGGAGGGTCGCCCTGGCGGCGGTCGATGAGTGGCCGGAACCGGTTGAGATCACCTGCGAGAAGGAGGGTGCGGTGATGCGCCACTGTGCGCCCGATCGGATACGCGAAGGGCTCAGTGCGCGGGTGGACTACGCAGACCGATGGTTCTGCGTGCGACCCTCGGGAACCGAACCCATCGCCCGGCTGACGCTCGAAGCACGCTCGCCGGAGGAGCTGGAGGAAATGCGGCAGCGACTGCTGGGCCTGTTCGAGAATCTACGTTGAGGGCCCTGGCCACACCGCGCCGGAGAATCCGCCCATGATGACCGCACGGGAGTGCTACAACCGGGTGCTGCGTTTCCTGCCCGCCGAGTATGTCCCGAACTTCGAGTTCGGCCCGATGGATCCCGGCATGCTGGAGGAATGGCGGGAGCAAGGCATGCCGGAGGACACCGGGTTCGCCGACTACTTCGACCTGCACCCGCTGGAAGACTTCATGCACGTCCGCTTCGATCCCATACCCGGCGTGCCCGATCAGGGGGTGGTCAGCGAGGACGACCAGCGCAAAGTGGTTCGCGACGGCTGGGGACGAGTGGTGGAGCACCGGAAGCGTGCCGACATCGCCACCGGCGCGCGGCGCGTCATCCGGTGGGCCGTCAGCGGGCGCGAGGACTGGGAACGGATCCGAGGTCACTTCCGTCCCGACGAGCCGTTGCGGTACCCGGATCACTGGGATGAGGACGACTGGGAGCAGAAGAAGGCCCGCTGGAACGGCCGCAGCTATCCGCTCCAGATCCGCGGGCCCAGCATGCTGGGTAGGATCAAGGAAGTCATGGGCTTCGAGGATTTCTGCGTTATGCTGTACGAGGACCGGGCTCTGGTTGAGGAGATCCTTGAGACGCGCACGCAACTCGCCCTGGACATACTCGGCCGGGCGTTCGAGGAGGTGGACTTCGACGTCTTCCATTTTTGGGAGGACATTGCCTACAACTCGGGGCCCATGCTGTCGCCGGCGCTGTTCGAGGAGCTGGCGGTTCCGCGCTACCGGAGGTTGACGGACTTCTACCGGTCCAGGGGGGGCGAGATTTGCTCGGTGGACTCCGATGGCGACATATCGGAGTTGATCCCCTTGTGGATGGCGGGTGGGATCAACCACGTCTGGCCGCTGGAAGTCAATGCAGGGATGGACGTGGTGGCGTTGCGGGCTGAATACGGCCATGACCTCAGCCTGCGCGGGGGCGTCAACAAGTTCGTTCTCCTGGACGGGCCGGAGGCCATCGACAGGGAGCTCGATCGCGTTGCACCGGTCGTCCGGGACGGGGGCTACATCCCTCAGCTGGATCACCAGATCCCGGCCGGCGTACGCTTCGAGGATTTCTGCTACTACATGGAGCGGAAGAGGGAACTGCTCGGCATCCGGTCCTGACGCAGCACGTGCGTGTGCTTGCGCGAGCCCCGGCGTGCGGCACGATGGATGCACACCTGCCCCGGACGTGGATGCCGGGAGTGGGCTCTCCTCCGCCCTCGCGGGTGTCGTCCGTTGCCAGGAGAGGCGCGAAGATGAGAGTCCTTGTGACCGGCGGGAGCGGCCTGCTCGGAAGCCGCATGCTGCGGACCTTCCCGCCCGATTGGGACGTAACCGGCACCTGTGCTTCGCGTGACCTCCCCGGGCTCGTGCGTGTTCGGCTCGAGGACGGGCGGGCCCTCAGGCAACTCATCCAGGAGGGGCGTTACGACTGGATCGTCCACTGTGCGGCCATCCGTTCGCCCGATGTCTGCGCCCGCGACAGCGGACGGGCCATCGAGGTCAATTCGGTCGGCACCGAGTGTGTGGCGCTTGCGGCGGAGGACAGCGGAGCACGGCTGGCCTACGCCTCCACGGACTACGTGTTCCCGGGAGACGACCCCCCGTACGGCGAGGATGACAGGCCCGCTCCCCTCAACGTTTACGGGCACAGCAAGCTGGCCGGCGAGCAGCTTGCCCTGCGGGTGCCGGGCGGGCTTGTGGTGCGCATGCCCGCCCTCTACAGCCTGGACCTGGAGGCGCCGAACAACGTCCTGGGCGGGCTCACTCAATCCCTCCGCGAGGGTCGGGAAGTGGGGGCGGACGACGAAGCTGTCCGCTACTACACGCTCGCGGAGGAGGTCGCGGCGGCCTTCATGTTCCTGATGCGGGAGCACGTCAGGGGGATCGTCCATGTCTCGGCTTCGGATTCCAGCACGAAG
>JASFTU010000078.1:0-7623 GCA_050050635.1 Candidatus Brocadiaceae bacterium | reverse complement strand
ACCCAGGACGGCGGCCAGATGCGAGCGCTTGCTGTGCGGCGGCACCACGTTCGTCAGCTCGTCGTCGAAGGTCACCAGCCCCACGTTGTCCTGCTGATTGATCATCATGTAGCCGAGGGCGGCGGCAATGTATATGCCGTACTCCAGCTTGGTGATGGCGCCGCCGTAGCTGTAGGCCATCGAGTCGCTGGCGTCCAGCAGGATGTTGCAGTCCAGGTTGGTCTCTGCCTGGAACTGCTTGATGTAGAGCCGGTCGGTGCGCGCATAGACCTTCCAGTCGATGTGCTTCGGATCGTCGCCCGTGGTGTACTTCCGGTGGTCGCTGAACTCACTGCTGAACCCGTAGTAGGGGCTGTCGTGCAGCCCGGCGATGAAGCCCTCGACGATGAAGCGCGCCTTCAGGTCCAGCCGGGCCACCTCCTGGATGACTTCGGGACGCAGGTATTCCCCCACGGCGCGCATGGCCTGGCTCACCCTCGTTCCAGAGCAACCGATCTGTCCGACGCGTGTGTCCATGATAGGCAACCGCGCCGCCCCTCGCCACTCCCGGCGCCCCGTGACGGGCGAGGCCACGGCACGTACGCTGCGCCGTCACCCCTCGGGAGAGCGAGGTGCAGTCCCGCCCTTCAGACCACGCTGCAAAGCGGCTGTTCCCGAGGACGGGAAGGCTTGACATGACTGCAAGAACATCATAGATTCCCCGCGGTAAGTGCATTGTGCGCGGCGGGGAGGGCGCCCCACGAGCGAGGGAGGGCAGGGACATGGTCATCAGGGTTCAGTGTGAATGCGGGAAGGTTATCAGGATCCCCGACGAGCACGCGGGGAAGACGGGGAAGTGTCCGGCGTGCGGCCGCGTGTTGCGCGTGCCCGTTCCGGAGGTCGAGGAAGGCCGACCGGCTCCCGGGCCCCCCTCTGTGCCCTCAGTTCAGGTGGAGACCGAGTCGCGAGTGGGGGCTTCGTCCCTGCCCTGGCAGGACCGAGGCGAGCGCCCCTCGGCCGTGCGTGCCCTGTGGAAGACCGTGTGGGCCGTCCTGTTCCACCCCTCCGAAGCGTTCTCGCGCATCAGGGTGGAGGGTTCGGTGGGCGGATCGATCCTCTTCGTCTTGATAGTCGGTTCGATCGGCGGCTATATCGGAGTCCTGTGGCAGCTCCTGATGCAGTTACTGGCCACGGGGGCGGCGGCAGAACAGGGGGGAGAGGCAGTCACCGCAGGACTGACCGGACTGGCCGTATACGGGCTGATCGCCCTTGTCCTGGTCCCCATCGGCTTCCTGATAAGTTCGCTCGTGGGCGCCGGTATCCTCCATTTCTGCCTGTGGCTGGTGGGCGGAGCCAACAGCTCGCTGGAGGCTACCTACGCGGTGGTTGCGTACACTCAGGGCAGCACTGCGCTGCTGGCCATCATCCCGTTCTGCGGCGGTCTGATCCAGGGCATATGGGCGCTCATCGTCGAGGTGATCGGGTTGAGAGAGGCACACGGGACGACCACGGCCAGGGCGGTGCTGGCCGTGCTGTTGCCGGTGATCGTCATCTGCGGGCTGGCCGTGGGGGCGATGTTCTTCGCCTGGACCCTCGTGTCGGGCGAGGCCGCCATCCCGTGAGAGTGGAGTGGAGACAGCCCGGTGCCGTGAACCACGAGCTGATATGGGGCAGCATCGCCGTGCTGCTCCTGCTCGCCTTTGCGACGTTGCCCGTGGATGAGCTCATGTGGCGGGCCGGGTACCGGTGTCCGTTCCGCGCCATCACCGGCCTCCCCTGCCCCACCTGCGGGGGCACGCGAGCGTGGATGGCCCTGGGGTCCCTGAAGTTCAGGGAGGGATTCGCGCTCAATCCGCTCGCAGCGGCCGGATGGTGCGCGGCTCTCCTCTACGCCCCCTACGCGCTGTTCGTCGCGGCCTCCGGAGGCAGGCGGTTGAGGGTAACCGGGGTCAGCGCGGGCCAACGGCGGGCCGTGGCCGTCTTCGTTGCATGTCTCGTAGCGGCCAACTGGGCCTGCGTGATCCTCTCCCGTTGAGGACGGCCCGTGCTGGTGTCCGGGCCGCTGTAAGGGGCCGCTCAGCATGCCTCTCCTGTGGTATAATCTCCCCCACGCGTCGCAGCTGAGCACCGCCCCTCGGCACCGCTCCGGGCGGTCGAAAGACGCGGCCCACGCGTAAACTTGACAAAAAGCACCTTTTTAGTTATCTTTACGCAGCTATCCCGGCTTGATCCTTCACCCAGGGGGAGACAGAGATGGCGGAAGGCCAGGAGCATCGCTTCGACACGCTCGCCGTCCATGCCGGCCACACGCCGGACAGCGACACGCACGCCCGCGCCGTGCCGATCTACCAGACCACCTCGTACACGTTCGAGGACACCGACCACGCCGCCAGGCTCTTTGCGCTGGAGGAGCCGGGCTACATCTACACCCGCATCATGAACCCCACCACCGAGGTGCTGGAGGAGCGCGTGGCGGCCCTCGAGGGCGGTGTCGGCGGGCTGGCCTTCGCCAGCGGGATGGCCGCCATCTCCGCCGGCTGCCTGGCCATCATGAACCAGGGCGACCACATCGTCTCCTCCAGCGGCCTCTACGGCGGGACCTACACCCTCTTCAGCCAGACCTTCCCCCGCAGCTTCGGCATCGAGGTCACGTTCACCGACTCCGACGAGCCGGCCGAGTTCGAGGCCGCCATCACGGAGCGGACGAAGCTGCTCTACCTGGAGACCATCGGCAATCCGCGCCTGACGGTGCCGGACTTCGAGGCCCTGGCGGAGGTGGCCCACGAGCGGGGAATCCCCGTGATGGTGGACAACACGACCGCCTCCCCCTGGCTCTGCCGGCCCCTGGAGCACGGAGCCGACATCGTGGTGCACTCGGCGACCAAGTACCTCGGGGGGCACGGCAACAGCATCGCGGGCGTCCTGGTGGACGGCGGGCGGTTCGACTGGGCGGCTTCGGGGCGGTTCCCCCAGCTCGTCGAGCCCGATCCCAGCTACCACGGCATCCGCTACGTGGAGACCTTCGGCGAGGCGGCCTACATCGTGAAGACCCGCGTGCACATCCTGCGCGACCTGGGCGGATGCATCAGTCCGCTGAACTCCTTCCTCCTCCTGCAGGGCATCGAGACGCTGCCCCTGCGGATGAAGCGCCACTGCGAGAACGCCATGCAGGTCGCCCGGTTCCTGGAGGAGCATCCGCGGGTGAAGTGGGTGACTTACCCCGGCCTGCCCGAGCACCCGACCCACGAGCTGGCGGGCAGGTACCTGAGCGGAGGCTACGGCGCCATGGTGGGCTTCGGCATCGAGGGCGGCCTGGAGGCCGGCAAGAGGTTCATCAACAGCCTGGAGCTGATCAGCCACCTGGCGAACATCGGCGACGCGCGCACCCTCGCCATCCACCCGGCCAGCACCACGCACCAGCAGCTCTCGGAGGAGGAGCAGCTCCAGACCGGCGTGACGCCCGACTTCGTCCGGGTCTCGGTGGGCATCGAGGATCCCGAGGACATCCTGGAGGACCTGGCGCAGGCGCTGGAGCGCTGAGGGGCGTGCCGGCCCCACGACTTGCGGCTCCGCGCCCCATGGTGTAGCATGACCTTTTCGGAGTCCCGTCCTTCACCGGTCTGTCCTCGACGCGCTGTCATCCTGTTCGGGGATCATCCGCCGCCATGACTGAGGAAAGCTCCGTCGGCATAGTCGAGACCAGGACCTGGCGCTTCGCCGAGCCGCCGGACCGGCTCGAGCTGCGCAGCGGGGTCAGGCTCGGCCCGATCGACGTGGCCTACGAGACCTACGGCGAGCTGGCGGCGGAGCGCGACAACGCGGTCCTGATCTGCCACGCCCTCAGCGGTGACGCCCACGTGGCGGGCCGACACAGCCCGGACGATCCGAAGCCCGGCTGGTGGGACCTGATGGTCGGCCCGGGGAAGGGCATCGACACCGATCGCTACTTCGTGATCTGCGCCAACTGCATCGGCGGATGCAAGGGCAGCACGGGACCGGGCTCGACGAACCCGGAGACCGGCAGGCCCTACGGCCTGGACTTCCCGATGGTGACCATCAGCGACATGGTGAGGGTGCAGCATGCGCTGGTAAGGGAGCACCTGGGACTGGAGAAGCTGTTGTGCGTGATCGGCGGCTCGATGGGCGGCATGCAGGTCCTCCAGTGGGCCATCGATCACCCCGGGATGGTGGTCTCGGCCGTGCCCATCGCCACCACGGCCAGGCTGAGCGCCCTGGGGATCGCCTTCGACGAGGTGGGGAGGCAGGCCATCTACAGCGACCCGGACTGGAACGACGGGGACTACTACGATGGCACCCCTCCGGCGCGCGGGCTGGGCGTGGCGCGCATGGTCGGTCACATCACGTACCTGAGCGACCGGTCCATGCGCGAGAAGTTCGGCCGCCGGCTGCAGGAGCGGGACGAGGTGGGTTACGACTTCGGCCCGCCGGACTTCCAGGTGGAGAGCTACCTGCGCTACAAGGGCGGCAGCTTCGTGGAGCGCTTCGACGCCAACTCGTACCTCTACATCACCAAGGCGATGGACTACTTCGACCTGGTGGCCGATTACGGCTCCCTGGTCAACGCCTTCGAGGGCGCCCGCAGCCGGTTCCTGGTCATCTCCTACAGCGGCGACTGGCTGTTCCCCACCTACCAGTCCAAGGAGATCGTCCGCGCGCTCCAGGGGAACGGGGTGCCCGTCACCTTCTGCCAGCTTGCCAGCGAGTATGGCCACGACGCGTTCCTGCTGAAGGACCCGCAACTGGAGGACGCCGTGAGCAGCTTCCTGCAGAACGCCCTGGAGGACGTGCGCTCGGGCAGGTCTGACTGAACCGGACGTGAGGGAGCACGGCATGCCGGTCAGGCTGGACTACCAGATGATCGAGGACTACGTCGAGCCCGGCGCCAGGGTGCTCGACCTGGGCTGCGGGGACGGTGCGCTGCTGAGGCAGTTGATCGACGAGAGGGACTGCGAGGGGCGCGGTATCGACATCGACCTGGAACAGGTGCATCGGTGCATCGACCGGGGGGTGCCGGTCTATCACGGGGACATGCTCGAGGGGATGGCCATGTTCGAGGACGCCAGCTTCGACTGCGTCGTCCTCAGCCAGACGCTCCAGCAGACGCAGCGCCCCGACCGGGTGGTGCGGGAGATGCTCAGGGTAGGCCGGCGGGCCATCATCAGCTTCCCGAACTTCGCCCACTGGCGCGTGCGGCTGAGCCTGCTTCTCAGCGGAAGGATGCCCGTCACCCGCGTGCTCCCCTACCGATGGTACGAAACGCCCAACATCCACCTGCTGACCATCAAGGACTTCTTGCGCCTGTGTCGCGAACTGAACCTCGAGATAATCGACAGGATCTACCTCTCGTCGAAGTATCGCCGATTGCCCGGCCTGCTGGCCAACCTGCTGGCCGGCATGGCCATATTCGTCGTCGAACGCGAGTGAAGGGGGCGAGCCATGGGCAAGAACGAACGCGACCTGACCGAGCGGGCCGAAGAGACACTCGACAGGCTGGAGGAGGCGCACCCGGACGCCCGCATCTACCTCGACTACAAGAATCCGCTCCAGTTGCTGGTGGCCACCATCCTCGCCGCCCAGTGCACCGATGAGCGAGTGAACCAGGTCACCCCCGAGTTGTTCGATCGCTGGCCCACCGCCGAGGATCTGGCCGAGGCCGACCGGGGTGAGCTGGAGGAGGTGATCCACTCGACCGGCACCTTCCGGCAGAAGGCCGCGAGCATCCAGGAAGCGTGCCGCGTCATCGTCGAGGAGCACGCCGGGGAAGTGCCCGACGAGATCGAGCAGCTCACGCAGATACAGGGCGTCGGCCGCAAGACGGCGAGCGTGGTCGTCGGGAACGCGCTCGGGAAGCCGGCCATGCCCGTGGACACTCACGTCAAACGGGTGGCCACGCGATTGGGGCTGGCCCGGGGCAAGACCGTGCCGAGGATCGAGAAAGAGCTGCGCAGGGCCATCCCGGAGGAGCGCTGGACGCGCTCCACGCAACTGATGGGCACCCACGGCCGGCGCATCTGCACGGCCCGCAGCCCCGCCTGCGAGGACTGCCCCGTCAACGACCTGTGCGACTACTACCGGGAGCAACAGGAGGGCGGCGGCAAGGAATAGGCGCCCGGCCTCCATCGCCGAACCGTCATGAGCAGTCGGATCACCGGAACCGGACTGAAGCGCTGCCGCATCACCGTGCGGGGCCGCGTGCAGGGCGTCGGCTTCCGACCCACCCTCTACCGCGCCCTCACGTCGCGCGGGTGCGCCGGCTGCATCCGCAACACGCCCCAGGGAGTGACCATCGAAGTCGAAGGCGAGCCGCGCGTGCTGCGTGGCGTGGTCGAGGACTTCCCCTCCATCATCCCCGAACGCGCGCGGGTGGACGAACTCACCGTGGCCGAGATCGAGCCGCAGGGAGAGACGGAGTTTCGCATCCTCCACAGCGAGGATAAGGGCCACAGCCTGTTGCCCATCCCGCCGGACCTGGCCACGTGCGCGGAGTGTCGGCGGGAGCTGAACGATGCGACGGACCGCCGGCACCTCTACCCCTTCGACACCTGCACGGCCTGCGGTCCACGGTTCACCATCGCCCGGGAGGTGCCCTTCGATCGGGACAACAACGCCATGCGCGAGTTCCCCCCGTGCCCGGAATGCGCACGGGAGTACGCCGAGCCTGCCGAGCGGCGTTTCCATGCCCAGACCCTCTCCTGCCCGGCCTGCGGGCCCTCGCTCGCGCTGCTCCGGCCCGACGGCCGGAGGTGGGACGCCGAAGGAGAGCCGTTGGCGCTGACCCGGGAGCTTCTGCGGGACGGGGCCATCCTCGCGATCAAGGGACTGGGGGGGTTCCACCTTGCCTGCGACGCCACCCGCGAAGAGGTCGTCCGCACGCTGCGCGAGCGCAAGCAGCGACCGGCCAAGCCCCTGGCCATCATGGTGGCGGACATCGAAACCTGCCGACGCATCTGCCACGTCTCGCCGCTGGAGGAGGAACTGCTCATCTCTCCGCGGGCGCCGATCGTGCTGCTGGGCAAAAGGGCGGACTGCGAGGTTGCCGAAGCCGTCGCGCCGGGCCTGGCGCACCTGGGCGTGATGCTCCCCTACACCCCGCTCCACGTGCTCCTGTTCGGCGATGCGGACGCACCGGCCGCCCTCGTGATGACGAGCTGCAATCGGTCCGAGGAGCCCATAGCGATCGACTCCGAGCAGGTGGCCTCCGGACTCCGTGACCTGGTGGACGGCATCCTGACGCACGATCGGGAGATCGTGAACCGCTGCGACGATTCGGTCGTGGCGACCGTCGCCGGCGGGCCGCTCCCGATGCGCCGCTCCCGGGGATACGTCCCGGAGCCCGTCGTTCTGGAGCGGGACGCCCCGCCGCTTCTGGCGACCGGGGCAATGCTCAAGAACGTCTTCGCGCTGACCAGCGGCCGGAGGGTGTTTCTCTCGCAACACATCGGGGACGTCTCCGATGCGGACAACGCGGAGCACTTTGCCCGCTCGTTCCGGGAGTTCTCACGCCTGCTGCGGCTGCAGCCGCAGGCCGTCGTCTGCGACATGCACCCCGACTACCCGACCACGCGCTTCGCTCGCGAGCTGAGCGACGGGCGGGGCATCCCGCTGATGCAGGTGCAGCACCAT
>JASFTU010000077.1:0-7626 GCA_050050635.1 Candidatus Brocadiaceae bacterium | reverse complement strand
TTCCGGCAGTGGCAGCGCCCCGGAGCTTGCAGTCTCGTTGTAGAGGCCAGGGGAACCGGTGCGGAGCACTATCAGTGCAGGCCCGTGGAGCCGAAGCCTCCAAGGTTACGCTCGGTCTCATCGAGCTCCTGGACCTCGACCACTTCGGCGCGGCTCACCCGGCAGATGACCATCTGGGCGATGCGCATGCCACGGGTGACGGTGAACGGCTCCGCGCCCAGGTTGGCCAGGATCACGCCGACCTCGTTGCGGTAGTCGCTGTCCACCGTGCCGGGGGCGTTGAGCACCGTCACGTGGTTCCTCAGGGCCAGGCCGCTGCGCGGCCGAACCTGGGCCTCATAGCCCGGCGGCACGGCGATGTGGATGCCCGTGGGCACCAGCTTCACCTGTCCGGGGGGGATGACCAGCTCTCCGTCCACCGCGGCATGCAGGTCCATGCCGCTGGCTCCCGCGCTCATGTAGCGGGGCAGGGGCAGGTCCTCGCACCCCTCTTTGCGGCGGACGGCCATTCTCACTTCCCCGTCCTGGGACTGCTCACACATCTGCCGCTCCCTCAACCCCCCGTCGCCGCCGAATGGACGGCCTCCACGATGTCTTCGACCGGGGCAAGGTGGCCCATCGCCACTTTACCGCTGGCCAGCTTACCCTTCACTGGGCCGACGAAGCGAGCACCGGCCTGGAGCCGGAGGTACTCACAGTTGCGCTGCACCGGCGGGCTGGCCCACATCCGGTCATTCATGGCGGGGGCGATGACCTTGGGGCAGTCGCAGGCCATCCACGTGCAACTGAGGATTTCGTCCGCGATGCCGTTGGCGGCCTTGCCGATGAAGTTCGCCGTCGCCGGCACCACCGCCAGCACGTCCACCCACTCGGACAGCTCGATATGTCGGAGCCCGGCCTGTCCCTCTTCGATGAACAGCTCGCACACCACGGGGCGTCCGGAGAGGGACCGGAACGTGGTCGGAGTCACCAGTTGCTGCGCCGAGGGGGTCATCACCACCTGCACCACGTGGTCACGGTCCATCAGGCCGCGAAGCACCGAGGCGGCCTTGTAGGCGGCGATGCTGCCCGTAACGCCCAGGATGATGCTCTTCCCGGCTGGTTCACCCATCTGGGGATGCCTCTCTTCATCAGTAGAGGGGCCGGTCAACTGCCGCTCTCTTCTTCCTCTTCGCGCTGTTCGGCCTGTTCCGGCAGCAGGAGTCCGATCTTGCCCCCCTCGATCTCATCGAGGATGTATTGGAACAGCTCGTCCAGGTTGCGGACGCTGGGCATGAAGGTGCGTCCGCCCCTCACGTAATCCCGGGCCTGTTTCTGAACCAGGGTGGTCAGCTTGAACCTGCCCCCCGCTTCTTTGCTCAGCTTCTCGACCCGTCCTTCAGCACTCCGTCTCATACGTGTTCACCTTCAGTCTTGAGGGCTACCTTCAGGGCACTCATACCTCTGCGCCATGATCTGCTCGACTTCGTCCAGAGCCACCTCCAGCTCGTCGTTGACAACGCAGCAGTCATACTGCGGTGCATATTGCTGCTCTTCCCTGGCGCGCCTCAGTCGCCGCTCGACGCTCTGCGGGTCATCGCGACCGCGCCCGGCCAGGCGTCTTTTCAGCTCTTCCTCCGAAGGTGGGGCAAGGAAGATCAGAGTCACCTCCGGCCACCTGCGCTTGATCTGCAGTCCACCGTCCACGTCGATGGTCAGGATAACCGGCAGCCCTGGAGCAGCCGCCCTGTTCACCGAGGCCAGGGGCGTGCCGTAGTAGTGACCCACGTACGTGGTGTATTCAAGCAGGCGGCCCTCGTCGATCCAGCGCCGGAACTTCCCCTCACTCACGAAGTGGTAGTCGACGCCGTCCTCTTCCCCTTCCCGGGGACTGCGGGTTGTTGCCGTCACGGCGCGGACAGCCTTGCCCCGCGCGCACAGCTTCTCGGCCACCGTGTTCTTCCCCACGCCGCTGGGACCGGAGATCACGAACAGCTGCCGCGGGTTGCTCAGCTCCTGATCGGCCGGCTCTCCGTTCATCCGCAACCGCCCGCTGCCTGACCGCCTATCGGACCCTTACTCCACGTTCCGAACCTGCTCCCTCAGGCGCTCGACTGCCGTCTTGAGCTCCAGCACCTGGCGCACCTGTTGACCGGCCGGCACCTTGGCCGCGATGGTGCTGGCCTCGCGCAGCATCTCCTGTCCGATGAACTCCATCTTGCGGCCCACCGGGACGTCCGGTCCTTCCAGGGCCTCCCGGAACTGGTCCAGATGGCTCCGCAGCCGCGCTATCTCCTCGCTTACGTCGCATCGGTCGGCACATATGGCCACTTCGCGCGCCAGCGACTCCTCGTTCAGCTCGACTTCCGTGCCCTCCAGCAGTCGGTTGACCCGCTCACGCAGCCGGTCACGATAGGCCGGCACGAAGCTTCCCTGCTCCTCCTCGATTCCGTCCACCAGCTCGGCCATCGTGTCGCACAACTCCACAAGCTGCCGGCTGAGATTGGCGCCCTCCGTCCGCCGCATCTCGACCAGTGCATCCAGAGCTTCCTCGGAGGTTTCGACTACGCTCTCCCAGAGAACGTCCCGGAGCTCCTCGTCCGCATTCAGGTCCCGGAGCGCACCGGGCAGGCTGAGCACAGAGGCCAGATCGACTTCGAAGGGCACGCCCTGAGCAGCCGACACGGTCTTGAGCGCCTGGAGGTAGTCGGCCACCGTGTCCTCGGCCAGCAGCACTCCGGCGCTTCCCTTGCGAGGCTCGCAGGTGAGGGAGAGGTAGAGGTGACCGCGACTGACCTGCTTCTCGGCAAGCTTCTGCAGTTCCACCTCCTTGAGGCGGAACGACTCCGGCACGCGGAAAGACACCTGCAGGTCCCGGTGATTCACCGTGCGCACCTCAACCCGCAGCACCCATCGCTCGCACATCTGCTCGGCAAAACCGAAGCCGGTCATGCTCCTAATCATCCTGACCCGTCCGATCGGGGGGAGTTGTCTCAGGCGCCTCCAGAGGCGGGAGCTGCTCGCCTGTGCCCCTCGGAGGCTGCGCCGGGGGAAGTACCCCCTCGGGCGCCTCGGCCTCCTGCGCCGGCGAGGCGGCGTCCAGGACGCCCGCCGTCGGCTTTCGGACCGCGTCGTGCCGCGCAATCAACATCGCGATGAACACGAACAGCGCCAGCATCGCGTAGGTGGCTCGGGCGATCGGACTGGCGGAGTGGACTCCGAGCAGTGAGTCGCCGCCCAGGCCACCCAGGTAGCCAGCCAGACCCCCGCCGCGGCCCCTCTGCATGAGTATGGCCAGCATCGCCACGGCCGCCACGACGAACAGGTACACGACCAGGAGCACGCGCCAGCCGAGGTAGTAGAACAACAGCGCAGCGCCGAAGAAACAGGCGATGATCAGGCCCTTCTTGGCTTGTCGTCGGAATTCTTCGGGATCCATGTTCTCTTGTCTTCCCGGTTCGGATCAGTCCAGGACGGCCTGCACGATGGGCACGAATGTCTCCGCGCTGAGGCTTGCGCCGCCCACCAGGGCTCCATCCACGTTCGGCATCCCCATCAGCTCTGCGGCGTTGTGCGGCTTGACGCTGCCGCCGTACTGGATGATGGTGCTCTCGGCCAGTTCCTCGTCATAGGCATCGGCCAGCAGGTCCCTCAGATAGGTATGCACCTCCTCGGCCTGCTCGGGCGTGGCGGTCTCGCCCGTGCCGATCGCCCACACGGGCTCGTAGGCGATGGTGATCTTCGCCATCTGCTCCGCCGAGACGTCGGCCAGTCCGGCCTCGAGCTGGGCGGAGACGACCTCCTGCGTCTGCCCGGCCTTCCGCTGCTCCAGTTTCTCCCCCAGGCACAGTATCGGCTCCAGGCCGCATTCCAGTGCTCTGTGGAGCTTCTCGTTGATGAACTCGTCGGTCTCTCCCATGACGTGCCTGCGCTCGGAGTGGCCGAGGATGACGTAACGGCAGCCCACATCGACCAGCATCGGTCCGGAGACCTCGCCCGTGTAGGCCCCCTCCGCTTCGGTGTACATGTTCTGGGCTCCGACGCCGATGGCGGTATCGCGCAGGATTTCGACCACGCAGTTCAGGTACACGAAGGGCGGACAGACGGCCGTGCGCACCTTCTCCACGCCGGAAAGCTGCTTTTTCAGCGCCTCGACCAGCTCTCGGGCCCGCTGGCCGTCAAGGTTCATCTTCCAGTTCCCGGCAACGAAAAGCTGTCTCATCTTTCAGTGGACCTTACACAAGAGCATCACTCAGCTCCCGCACCGCGGGAACGCTCCCAGGACCTTGAAGGTAAGGCACTGCGCTTCCATCTGCTCCAGGGCCCGCTGCGTGCCCGGATCGTCCGGATGTCCCAGGAAGTCAATGAAGAAGTAGTACTGCCAGGCGGCGTTGGGCGATGGGAACGATTCGATCTTCGTCATGTTGATGCTGTGTTCCTTGAACGGCGCCAGCAGGTCGTGCAGAGCCCCGACTTCGTCCCTCACGCTGCACAGGATCGCGGTCTTGTCATCCCCGGTCGGCCCGCTGGAGCTTGCACCGACAACGAAGAAACGCGTGACGTTGTGGGAGTAGTCCTCGATGCGATCGGCCAGCACGTTGAGGCCGTAGACGGTGGCAAGGCTGGCGTTGCCGATGGCGGCCGTACCCTCCTCCTGAGCGGCCCTCGCGGCGGCCGCGCTGGTGCTCTGCACTTCCGCCTGTTCCCGATCTGGCATGTGGGTCTGGAGCCACCTCCGCGTCTGGCCGAGCACCTCGCCCCGGCTGTACACGGTATGGATCTCGTCGAGCGAGCACTTCGCGAGCACGGCGTGGTGGATCTCTTGCACGATCTCGGCGCAGACCTTCAGAGGGCTCTCCAGGAACCGCGTCAGAGTCTCGTGAATCCCCCCGCCGGTGGAGTTCTCGACGGGAACCACGCCGTAGTCCGACCTGCCCCGCTCCACCTCGCCGAAGACGTCGTCGATCGTGGCGACGCCGGTGAACTGGACGGAATCCCCGAAGTTGGCGCGCGCGGCACTGTGCGTGAAAGTACCCTCAGGGCCCAGGTAGGCCACCCTGATCGGCTTCTCCAGGGCCAGGCACCCGCCCATGATCTCCCTGTACACCGCCCTGAGGCATTCATCGGGCAGAGGGCCGTCGTTGGCCCCCTGCACGTTCCGGTACACCGCCTCGTGGCGGGAGGGGATGTAAACCGCAGAATCGCCGGAGGCCTTGAGGCAGCCTATCTGCTGGGCCACCCGGGCCCTGTCGTTGATAAGTTGGACAATGCGCCTGTCCAGTTCGTCTATCTTGCTGCGCAGTTCGTCCAGCTCCATGAGCAGCATATCCGACACGGGAAGGGACTGGGAACCGGCAGGAAAGGCACGGACGCCGCCGGCGAAAACACTCAGTCTCTATAACGTTATTGCATCAAACCGCTCAAGTCAACCGCAAGTGGCACGTGGGGGAGGCGCCCGGGCGCGCCAGATCAAGCGTTTGACCGACGGACATGCGCGCCAGTAAACTCCTGCGTGATATGAGCAACAGCGCCCTGACCGTGGTCGTGTTCATCCTGGTCTACCTGTGGCTGATAATCAGCCGCAGTCATCGGGCGAAGGCCATCTGGATCGGCCTGGCCGCGCTGGTGGTCGTCCCCCTGCTGCTGGGCCGGTCTCCGATTCTCACCTTCTCCGACCCGTTCGTGCGCAACGAGATGGGCAGTTGGGCGGCCATCAACTGGAACGTGATGGGCATCTTCTGCGGGACGTTGATCGTTGCCGAAGCCTTCATCTACAGCGGGGTGCCCGCCTGGTGCGCTGACCTGCTGATCGACCGGAGCCCGAACGTGGGATGGGCCATCCTGGCGGTCTGTGCCCTGGCGAGCGTGATCAGCGCCGTTGCGGAGAACGTAGCCACGGTGCTCATCGTTGCCCCGGTGGCCATGGCGCTGGCCCGCAAGCTGAAGGTCTCCAGCGTGCCCTTCATAATCGGCATCGCCATCTCCTCCAATCTCCAGGGCACGGCGACGCTCATCGGCGACCCTCCGAGCATGATCCTGGCGGCTCACCTGCAACTGAACTTCAACGACTTCTTCTGGCTCTACGGCAAGCCCGGCATATTCTTCGCCGTGCAGATGGGAGCGGTGGCCGGATTCGCCGTCCTGTGGCTGATGTTCCGACATCACAAGCAGCCGATCGTCGAGCTTGAAACCGAGCCGCCGCGTAGCTGGGTGCCGACTGCCGTTCTGTTCCTGATGATCGGAGGCCTGGCGGCCGCTTCCTGGGTGGACCCGGACTTCATATGGTTCGGTGCCGCCGTGTGCATGACGTGCGCCGCCGGCTGCTGGGCCTGGGTCTTCATCCGAGACCGGGACAGCGCCATCAGGATCCTCAAGTCCTACGACTGGAGCACGACTTTCTTCCTGGCGGGCGTCTTCATGATGGTTTATGCATTGGACGCGTCCGGCGTGATCCAGAGGGCGGCGCAAGGGATCAGCGCCCTGACAGGAACCAACATCCTGGTGGCCTTCGTCCTCATCGTGGGCTTCAGCGTGCTGCTGAGCGCGTTTGTGGACAACGTGCCCTACCTGGCAGCGATGCTCCCTCTGGTGGACGCCCTCGGCGGCAACATGGGCCTCTCCTCGGCGAACCTGATCCTCCCGTTCGGCCTCCTGGTGGGCGCCTGCCTCGGGGGGAACGTCACCCCCATCGGCGCGTCGGCGAACATCGTCGCTTACGGCCTGATCAACAAGAGCGAAGACGACTCGGTCAGCTTCCTCGGCTTCGTCAAGATCGGGCTGCCCTTCACACTGGCTGCCGTTGCCACCGCCTCGGCCTTCCTGTGGATCGTCTGGATGTAGGCGGCGCCCGACCCGCACGCGGCACCTCACCCGACCACTACTGCAGCAATCAGCCCTGCCCAGAGCCCCGTGATCACGCCGGCCAGGAAGGCGGCGGCGACGCCCAGGATCACAGAAAGGAAGCAACCGAGGTCGAAGACCCCCATCAGGAAGTTGACGTACAGCACCGTCATCACGACGAACGAGGCCAGCTGGAGCACCCCACCCAGGCCGACAGCAAAGGCGGGCAGGGCCCCCGTCAGACCCGTCACCATGAGCGCCCCCATGGCCGCAGCGATCAGAACCTTCACCGCCCCGCCGATCACGTTGAGGAAGGCCAGGCCCGTCAGCAGACGCCCGAAGGGGAGGCCGGAACCCACGATGCCCGCCAAAGCGTACAGAGCAAGCGTCAGGGCCAGCAGGCCGCCGGCCGAGCCCAGCACGCTCACCAGGCCCGCCCGGAGCGGCCCCAGCGCCTGCGCGGTGGTTCCCACCAGCGCTTCCAAAGCCCCGGCCAAGAACATCACGGCGGCGAAGGCCACGGCTATCTGGGCGAGAAGGTTCCCTCCAGTGATGGCCCCCGCCCCGACCTGCCGCATGAGCCGGGGATCCCTGACGCACTCTACGACCAGCGTCACGATGTTCGGCTCGCGCTCGACCGGCCGCCCGGGGGCGTTCCTGCGGTCACGCGGCGCACGCCTCCCCATAGTGCGGGCTCCCGCCGAATGGCTTCCCTATGATGCTTTCAACAAAGAGCCATTGTAGCTGCCCTTCGCGTCGGGCTTCAGCCCGCGTAGCGGCGTTCCTGGATCAGGCGGCTGGTTGCAC
>JASFTU010000076.1:0-7747 GCA_050050635.1 Candidatus Brocadiaceae bacterium | reverse complement strand
GTCAAAAGGAAGGTTCTCTCCGGGTGCGCTTCCGGGCGCCGGGTGGTAGAATGCGCCCGTGCATAGAGCATGCCGCCTCGGGGATCGGACAGCATGTACATCGGCATCGGCTACGACATCCACAGGTTCGGTGCGGACCGACCGCTGATCCTGGGCGGTGTGCGCTTCCCCGGCGAGTCGGGGCTGGTGGGGCACAGCGACGCCGACCCCGTGATGCATGCCATCGCCGATGCCGTTCTCGGAGCGGCCGCTCTGGGCGACCTCGGGCAGCACTTCCCGGATACCGAGGCCCGTTGGGAAAACGCCGACAGTGCGGACATCCTGGGGCAAGTCCTCCGCATGGTCCGGGAGAAGCGAAGCCTGGTGCCCGGCAACGTAGATGTGAATGTGGTTGCGGAGAGGCCGCGGCTGGCGGAGCGCACGGCCGAGATGCGCCGGCGCCTGGCCGAAGTCCTGCACCTGTCGGTCGAGCGGGTGAGTGTGAAGGGACGCTCGGCGGAGGGCCTCGGCCCCGTCGGGCGCGGCAAGGCGGTGGAGGTGCACGCCGCGGTGTTGCTCGTGTCAGCCGACCCGTAGGAGTCGCCCGACCGGCACGATGCTGCTACCCCTTCTGCATCAGGCTGCGGGCCTTCATCGTGGCGGCAACCACGGCATCCATGAAAGCCTTACGCACACCGGCGGACTCCAGCGCGTGGATCGCCTCGATGGTCGTCCCTCCGGGGGTCGCTACCTGGTCCTTCAGCTCGCCTGGATGCCGGCCGGTTTCCAGGACCATCTTCGCGGCTCCCAGGACGGTTTGTGCGGCCAATCGCCGGGAGACGGCGCGGGGGAGTCCCATTTTCACGGCACCGTCGCTCAGCGCCTCGATGACAAGGTAAACGTAGGCCGGTCCGCTGCCGCTCAAACCCGTCACGGCATCCATCTGTTCCTCATGTACCCGGACGCAGATGCCGACCGCATCCAGCATGCTCTCCACGACCTGCGCGTCGCCCTCCTTCGTGCCAGCATCGGTGCAGTAGGCGGCCGCTCCCGTGCCCACCAGCGCGGGTGTGTTTGGCATCACGCGCACCAGGCGATCGGTGTCCAGCATCTCCCGCAGGTCGCCCAGCCCCACGCCGGCAGCTATGGAAACCACAAGGTGCTGTGGCGTGAGGCGTCCGGCTATCTGCCGAGCAACGGCCGGAACGACGCCGGGTTTGATGGAGAAGACCACCACGTCGCAGTTCTTCACGAGCTCGGCGTTATCTGCAAAGACGTTCTGCCCGACCATGCTGCCCATGATCTTGCGGCGGTGGGCGCTGGGGTCCGCGGCGTACAGGCGGTCAGCGCCGGCAGCGCCGGCGTCGAGCATACCTTTTATGAGGGCTTCCGCCATCAAGCCCGCGCCGATGAACCCGATTCTGCGTTCTATCATCTCTTCTTTCCTCCCCGTCGCTGGCCATACCCGGAATGCCTGCTATTATTGTCAAAGGGAGTGCCCTTTGCAACGCTCGTCCGCCCGCGGGCGGCCGGGCACTTCCGTTTCCATCGGCCCCGCGGGAGTGCTACAATACTGCTGAACATTGGAATAGATGCGAGCCGGTGAGTTCTCGATCTCTGACATTCGCAGCCCTGCTGACCACGGGTCCCTCCCCGGCCGACGACTGCGTGCTCGAGGTGGGCGCCGTCCGGTTGGACCGTGGGGACGTAGCGGACGAGTTTGAGCAACTGGTCAGCCCGGGCGACCTGCCGGAGGGGTTGCGTGAGGCCTTCGGCATCCGCCGGTCCGACCTGGCCGGAGAGCCGGACGAACAGCGTGCGTTGCAGGAGTTCTGCAACTTCTGCGGCCCAGATCGCGTTGTGGTCTATGATGCCGACGTCTTCGCGCGGTTCCTGGAGTCGGCCGGCGTCTCTGCTCCACCCCTCTTGAACGCGCTGGACTTTGGCCGGATCGCCCTGCCCACCGCCGACGACTACAGCCTGCCGGGGCTTGCAGCACACCTCGGGCTGGCGGAGGCCGAGGCCCGGCGCGCTCTGCCACGGGCCCGGCTGGTGGCGGCGCTGTTCGACGCCATGGGCTCAGAGGTCGCTTCCCTCCCGCCGATCGCTCTGGACTCCATTTGCGCGCTGCTCGATGCGGCCGGTCACCCGCTCGGGCCGATCATCGCCAGGTTCGGCCGGGCGGGCGCGTTCGAACTGAGTGCAGACCGCGACCGCGCACTGGCGGAGACGTTCCCGCCCCACCGGGAGCTGTTCCGGCGCGTCCAGAAATACGAAGCGGAGGAACCCTCGGACGAGGACTTGCCGACGGGCAAGATCTGCGAGATGTTCCAGCCGGAGGGGCTCATCGGCCGACACCTTTCCGGGTACGAGCAGCGCCCCGAGCAGGTTCAGATGACCGAGGCCGTCTGCGGAGCCTTGAATGAGCCGCATCACCTGATGGTGGAGGCCGGAACGGGCACCGGTAAGTCCCTGGCCTATCTGCTGCCGGCGATCGCCTGGTGCTGTGTCAATAGGGATCGGGTGGTGGTCTCAACCAACACGCGCAACCTTCAGGAGCAGCTCTTCCACAAGGACCTGCCCTTTCTGACGAAACTCCTCCCGGGGCGGTTCGAGCCGGCCCTCCTGAAAGGCCGCCGAAACTACCTGTGCGTGCGCCGGTTCCTGCACCTGATGCGGCACTTCCAGCGCGAACTGGCCGAGCCGGACGAGCACCTCGCCCTTGCATGCCTGGTGGCCTGGGCGGCCAGGACCGGGACCGGAGACCTTGCCGAGTGCAACGGCTTCTTCGCCTCACCGGGAGCAGCCTCTGTGCGGCCCGCCGTGGTTAGCGGGTCGGAGGAATGCGCCGGCTCTTCCTGTCGCTTCCGCGACCGATGCATGGTGCGCCGCGCGCGGGCCCTCGCGCAACTGGCGGACATCATCGTGGTGAACCACGCCTTGCTGTTCGCCGAGATCGGCACTCCGGTGCTCCCGGAGTACAGGTGCGTGGTCTTTGACGAGGCCCAGAACCTGGAGGACGTCGCCACGGACGCCTTCACCGTGTCGGTCAACAACCTGAGCATCTACCGGGTGACCAACCTCCTCTACCGGAAACGCCAGGACGGCAGCGGGAGCGGCCTGCTGGCAATCGCCATGCACGAGGCGGATCGTGCCGGCATACCCGATGCCCGCGCTGAAGACCTCAAGGAGAGCATCGGGCGGGCGATGGGGGCGGTGGATGAGGTGGTGGATGCGTCCCGCCAGTTCTTCGAGCTGTTGGCAGAGCCCTTCGCAGAGATTCCTCCCTTCGTTGAACGCGTATTGCTCGCCGAGTGCCAACCGGACATCGGCCCCGGCAGCGAGGCATGGGAAGCTGCCGAGCGACTGAGGGAGGCAATGCGCTCCCTCGGTGAAGGCATCGAGGCCGCTGCCACGGTGCTGGATCCGCTCGGCGAGGAGACGGACGAGATCGCCGAGCTCGCGCACGATCTCCGGGCGTCCATCGAGCAGCTCCGGGAGGTGAGCGAAGCGGTGGAGTTCGTGCTCACACAGGAGGAGGAGAGCTTCGTCTACTGGTTGGAAAGGACCATCCGCGAGCGGGGAACGTTCTACTCGGTGCACGCCGCCCCCCTCCAGGTCGGTGAGTACGTCCGCAACCACTTCTTCGCCGAGAAGCGGTGCGTGGTGTTCACCTCCGCCACGCTCCAGGTGGACGGGGACTTCGATTACATGCTGGAGCGATTGGGTGCGGACCAGCTTCCGCCCGGGCGCATCCAGTGCCTCGCCGTGGGGTCTGGTTTCGACTACGACCGCCAGGTGATGGTGGGGGTCACCACCTTCCTGCCCGACCCGGGCGGGAGGCGGGATCGGGAGTTCGACGTGCAACTGGGCGAGTTCCTCTGCGATCTGCTCAAAGAGACCCGGGGACGGGCCCTCGTGCTGTTCACGTCCTATTCGCTCCTCCAGTCCGCCTACGAGGCGGTCAAGGGACCACTGGAGGGAGCCGGCATCACAGTCCTCGCGCAGGGCCATACCGGCAGCCGGGAGGCGATTACTTCCTTCTTCCGGGCCGTCCCCTCGTCCGTCCTGCTGGGCACGCGCAGCTTCTGGGAAGGCGTGGACATCGCCGGGGAGACGCTCAGCTGCCTTGTTCTGACCAAGTTGCCCTTCCACGTTTTCACCGACCCCCTGGTGCGCGGTCGGATAGGCTACCTGCAGATGCTGGGGCGAGATCCCTTCCTGCACTACACGTTGCCCGAGGCGGTCATCAGCTTCCGCCAGGGGTTCGGGCGTTTGATACGACGCCGGACCGACCGGGGCGTCGTGGTCGTCGCCGACAGGCGGATGGTCACCAAGGACTACGGACGCAGCTTCCTCAGAAGCCTGCCGACCGGCCACCGCGTGTTCAAAAAGCCCACGCAGGCCCTACAAGCCGTGCGGGAATTCTTCGACGCAGCGCGCGCCGCGCTGACTGAGACGGACTGAAGTCGGAGGATCGACGTGGAACCAAGGGACAGGGTCGTCGGGCAACTGGAGCACCGCGAGACGGACTTCGTGCCGTACGTGATTCCCATCGGCGAGCAGGTGGGGGAGCGGCTGGACCGGCACTACGGCGGCCGGCAGTGGCGGCAGGCGAAGTGCGACCACATCGCCGCCGTGGACGTGGCGAAGCTGTTCGATTTCGAGAACCCGCGGGATGGCCTGGCCCGGGACGCGTTCGGAAGCCTCTGGCGGACCGACAGGGAGCCGGCTCATCTCGTGGAACCGGCCCTGCCCGAGCCCGACCTGTCTGATTACGAGTTCCCGGACCCGGACGACGTCTTCCGAGATAACTGGCTGGAAGAGGGCCGGGCCGAATGTGAACGGCTGGCTTCGGAGGGCAGGTTCGCGATCGCCGTGCTGGGATACTGCCTGTTCGAGCGGAGCTGGACTCTGCGCGGGTACGAGAACGCGCTGATGGACATGGTCGCCCGGCCGGACTTCTACGGGGAGCTTCTGGAACGAATCATGGAATTCAACCTGCAGGTGCTGTCGCGCTACCTGCAGCTACCGATAGACGGCATCCAGACGGGCGACGACTGGGGCACCCAGCGGGGGCTGGTCATGGGGAAGAGGCGCTGGATGGAGTTGTTCCTCCCGCTTTACGCCCAGATATGGGGGCGGGTCAAGGAAGCCGGCCTCTACGCCATGCATCATTCCTGCGGCAACATCTCCCAGATCGTTGGTGAGGCGGCCGGGGTGGGGCTCGACTGCTTCGAGTCGGTCCAGCCGGAGGCGATGGAGCCCTACGGGCTGAAGCGGCGGTTCGGGGACCGGATCGCCTTCTGGGGCGGCGTGGGCACTCAGCACCTGCTGCCCCACGGCAGTCCCGAGGCCATCCGCAGTGAGGTAGCCAGGCTCTGCCGGGAGATGAGTCGCGGTGGCGGCTACATCCTGGCGCCGGCCAAGCCCGTGATGCCGGACGTGCCCACCGAGAACGCCGCTGCGTTCCTGGAGGCCGTGCTCGAGCAAGCGGGCTGCAAGCTGTAGCACTGCACGCTACTCGGGCGCCGGAACACCGGGCACCTGTTCGGCCCCGCAGACGATCTCGGCCGACGAGCCCACGAAGTCGTCCCCGACCGGCTGGGCTCTGCCTCCCAGATGGTGCGCCAGGAAGGCCTCCGCAACGGCGTAGAAGGAGAGCCGGTTCTCCGGCCGCGCCATGCCGTGCCCCTCGTCGCCGTACAGGACGTACGTCACCGGGATCTCTGCCTCCTGCATGGCTTCGACGATCCGGTCGGACTCCGCTCGCCTGACGCGTGGATCGTTTGCGCCCTGCCCGATCAGCAGCGGCCGTTCAATCGCATCAGCACGGCCCAAGGGCGAACGTTCCTCCAGCAGTCGCCGACCTTCCTCCGTCCGCGGGTCCCCCACCCTCCCGGCGAACATCTCGAAGACCGGCTTCCAGTACGGCGGCACCGACTCCAGCAGCGTGACGAGGTTGGACGGCCCTACCAGGTCCACGCCGCAGGCGAACACCTCCGGGGTGAAGGTCAGCCCGACGAGGGTCGCGTAGCCCCCGTAGCTGCCGCCCATGATGGCGACCCGGTCCGGGTCGGCGATGCCCTCCTCAACGGCCCAGTTCACCGAGTCGATCAGGTCGTCGTGCATCCGGGCACCCCATTCGTGGTCTCCGGCGTTGACGAAGGCTTTGCCGAAGCCGGTGGAGCCGCGGAAGTTCACGCTGAGCACCGCGTATCCGCGGTTTGCCAGCCACTGGTGTACCGGGCTGAAGCCCCAGGTGTCGCGGCCCCACGGGCCACCGTGCACGTGAAGGACCATCGGCAGCGGCTCCTCCGGTCGCGCGCGTCCGCCGTGGTCCGCGCCACCCGGAAGCGTCACGTAGTTGACCAGGTCCAGACCGTCCCGCGAGGTAACGACCACGGGGTGCATGGAAGCGAGTGTGTACTGCTCGAGGGCTTCATGGGAAGTGAAGAGGAACCGCACCTCGCCCCCATCGCGGTCGTAGGCGTAGTAACGCGCGGGAGCGGTGTCCAGGGCTTCACCTACGAGCCAGTGCCGGTCATCGAGGGTGCGGCTGGCGACCCACAGGTCGCCCTCCATGGCATCCCCCAGACGTTCGAAATCCGCTTCCACGGACGGGTGCAGCGGACGCCATTCCTTCCGGGTGTAGTTGAACGCCGCCGCCTGCACGTGCTTCTCGGTCGGATGACGTAACACGTCGCCCACGTCGGCGCGCGCGTCCTCGGTCAGCACGCGCTCCTCCAGCGTCTCCAGATCGAGCACCGCAAGGGCGGCCGTGTTCCGGCCCCGGCTGTCCCTCAGGAACAGCGACGTTCCGGCCGCGTCCAGGCCGAGCACGTGCGTGGTCATCGCGTCCTCCCGCGAGACCTCCAGGAATTCCTCCGGGGTACCGTCCTCCGTGAAGCGGAATAGGCGCATCCCACCCTCTTCGGTCTGTTCGTAGGCAAAGCGGACGCGGTAGTCATCGTCGATGACGAATCCGGCGAACCGATCGTTCTGCAGGATCAGTTCCCGCTCGCCGCTGAGCAGGTCTATCCGGTGCAGGTCGTGGTACTCGGGTTGCCGATCGTTCAGGCCGACAAGTATCCGCTCGGGGTGCCTGTGGCTGACCTTGAGCACGCGCGCCTGCACTCCCTCCAGGGGAGTGAGGTCACGCGTCTGCCGGCTCTCCAGACCGGTCACGTAGACCCGCCAGTTCTCGTCGCCGTCCCTGTCCTGAAGGTAGAGGATATGCTCGTTGGTATGGGACCAGAAGTACGCCCGGATCCCCCGTTCCCTGTCCTCCGTCACCGGTTCAGCCGCGCCCGGATCGTCCGCCGGACCCACCCACACGTTGAGCACATCGTCCACCGGTGCGAGGAAAGCCAGACGCCGTCCGTCCGGGCTGAGCCCGGGCGACGTCCTGTCAGGGTTGCCGAACAAGACACGACGCGGGATGGGTGCTTTCTCACCGGAAACCATAGTCGCTCCTCCTTCTTGTCCGTCTGAGGCGGCCTTCCCCTACCCCGCGCAAGGTCGTTCAGACCAGACTTCGGTAAACCTCGATGACCTTCTCCGTCTGCCGTTGAGGGTTGAACAGGCGGCGCATGCGCCCGCGCGCTGCGTGACCCCACTGCCGGCGCCGCTCCGGGTCGGCCGCCATCTCCAGCATGGCCTCCGCCAGGTTCTCGGGGGTGTCCTCCACCACGATGCCGGTCTCCCCGTCCCGGACTATGTCCGGCAGTGTTCCCCGCCGGGCCACGATCAGTGGTGTCCCCATGGC
>JASFTU010000075.1:0-7750 GCA_050050635.1 Candidatus Brocadiaceae bacterium | reverse complement strand
GCTGCCTGACGGAGCGGCAGAAGGCGAAGCAGTTCCGACAGCCCACAAACCGCCTCTTCGAACCGGACCGCCTCAGCCCCCTGGCGCCCGACCAGACCCACGCCTTCGGGGAGTACGACGGCGGCGGCTCCCAGAACGTCTGCGTGCTGCAGCTGGCGCCGGACGCAACGCTGACGAAGCGCTATCACAAGGAGCATGACCTGACGCTGCTGGCCGTCGCGGGCAGCGCCATCGTCATCGTCGAGGAGACGCGCTACTTCGTCACCCCGGGCGCGGCCGTCGTTCTGCCGCGCTACACGGCCTACGCCATCCTGCCGCACAGGACCGAGAAGGAGTTCGTCGCGCTGATGGTGTACTCCCCACCCTACGGGGGTGAGGACACCGTCGTCATCGAGTAGCGAGCGGGGCTCTACCGCCGATCGCGCGGCCGGGCCGGCGGCCCCCCTACGTCGATAGAGCGGCCACGAGCACCTGCCCCTGGCGCACCGTCACGGACTCCTCGAACCGGAGCTCCGTCCAGTCGGCCGAGCTCGACACGCCGCAGGCGACCTCCCTCTCCTCCAGTGCCACCTGAGCGGCTTCGACCGGCAGGCCGAGTCCGAGCCGCAGGCGCCGGAGCTCTTGTCCGCCGTGGAGCACCTCCAGGCGCACCTCGGCGCCTTCGTCCTGCAGTCTCTGGGCGTACGTTCCCCAGGCAGAGCCGTTCGACCAGAAGACCTGGAAGTCGTCCTGCGAGACCCGCGGCGCGAACTGGAGCAGTCCCTCCGAGGCGTTGCAGAAGTAGCCGCTGAGGGCCAGGACCAGGCCCCAGCTCGACATGGCGCGGGCGTAGTGGCTCCCGCACTCCGGCTCGTCCCACGGGTTGCGCCTGCGGCCGTCGTGCCGGTCGCGCGCTCCCTTGACGATGGCCAGGCCCTCCTGGAGGAAACCCTCCATGATGAGGTGGCTGGCCACCTGGTACTCGATGCCCGTCCACACCTCGTCGCTGTAGCGGGTGGGGATGAGTGGCCTGTTGCCGCGGGGCCAGGAGGCCATCAGCAGCCCGGCCTCCTCGCCCAGCGCGTAGATGCGCATCGGGTTGGCGTGGTCGGCCAGGCTCTCCCGCCAGTTGTACCGGAACACGCTCTGCAGGGCAGTGCGGACGTGGTCGGGCTCGAACAGGTAGCCCAGGTTGCAGATCTGCGCCAGCCACTGGCCCAGCATCTGGTCGGAGAGGCATCCGTCGCCGAACTGCTGCGTCTTCACCTCGTCGGGGTCGTACTCCTGCACGTAGTACTCCCCGTTGAAGAGCATCTCGTCCATCTTCGCCGAGCCCTTCCGGTAGAGGGCGCGGTACTCCTCCGCCTGCTCCTCCTCGCCCAGGTGCCGTGCCATCTCCTCGGCGGCGCGCAGTGCGCCCATGTAGAAGGCGCCGATCAGGGGGTTGGGGCCGTGGAGTTCGATGTCGTAGGTGTTGTGCTGGATGCCTTCGCAGGCGCCGTTCCGATCCGCATCCCACTGCTCCCACGCGTAGGCGAGGGCCTTCTTGACGGACGGCCAGAGCTCGCGCAGCCAACCGTCGTCACCGCACAGCAGCCAGTCGCGGTACGCCTTCATCATACCGCCCAGTTGCCCGTCGGCTGCGGCGTGGAACTCCCAGTCGGAGGTGCCGAGGGGCAGGCCGATCCGGAAGCACATCCGCCCGTCCTCCTCCCTCAGGTTGTAGCGGTAGTCGGCAGTGCGCATGGAGCGCTCCAGGGCGGGGAAGAGGAAGGGGAGTGCCTGCTGGTAGTTCCACACGTGCGTGCAGGAGCCGGGGCAGCAGCCGACGGTCGGGGAGCACCCCTCGAAGCCGTAGAAGGTGCCGTCGGTCAGCC
Source organism: Candidatus Brocadiaceae bacterium (assembly GCA_050050635.1). Lineage (GTDB taxonomy): Bacteria > Planctomycetota > Brocadiia > SM23-32 > SM23-32 > JASFTU01. Next base: position 5,894 of record JASFTU010000075.1, on the reverse strand, counting down.
GCAGGCAGGTCGCCGTTTTCAGGGTCGAAGTCTGCGAACTGGCGGCGTCCAGGGCCACCGCGGGCAGCGTCGAACCGAAAAGCGCATCGTGGTACTTGAGGGTCTCGCCGCGCAGACGGTCCAGGTTCGCGTTCACGTGGACGGCCACGTCCCATGCATCATCGAACTGCGTCGCGTAGTAGTTCAGCCAGCGGGGGTGTTTGGTCTCCCCGCCCTCGTCCCACCTTCTCTGGGCGTACTCGTAGTTGGGGAAGTGCCAGGTGATCAAGACCGGCACGTCGGTTGACCGGCCGGGCTCCAGCCGCAGCCGGATCCCCAGGGCGCAGACGGCCGTGCTGCCGTCGTCGGTGGGCTCCTCGAGGGCCTGGTCGTCGAAGGAGCCACGGCGCGCCACGGCCTCCCAGAACACGTGCCCCGTCTCGAAGCCGGCCCCCGCCCCGAGTTGACCGGTGTAGGTGACGTCCGTGCACGGCGTGGCCAGCGTGAGCGTCCCGCAGCGGGGCGAGTCCGCCGGGTACTTGCCGGAATCCATGATGATTGCGTTCAACCCCTCCGCGGAACGGAACAGGTTGCGGTTGCCTCCCAGGTCTGACGAACGCAGCCTGCCCGATCGGCCGTATCCGACGGGATTCTGCATGGTCACCGCGAGCAGCGCGTCCACGGCTGTCTCGGAGACGTTCTCCAGCGTGTAGGTGAGTATGGCCACCGGGATACCGGACGCGTCGGCGTCCAGGGGGATGAAGGGGTTGAACGCCTCCAGACGAACCTGCACGGGCATCCGGTCGTCTTCGAACTCGAGCCAGGCAAAGGGATACTCCCCGCGGAACGTGTTCGCCTCGAAGTGAGGGAAGCCTTCGCCCCCCGCCCGGGCGCTGCCGTGTGAGCTGGAGAGGGGGGGCAGGGGCGGCGATTCCACCACCTTGGTGATCGGCTCGGAGCCCTCTGCCGCTGCCCGGAGGGTAACGAAGGTGAACTCGGGCCGGAAGCCGATGTTGGGGCGGTTGAAGATCTCCCAGTCGCGGAGCTGGCCGCGACCTCCCAGCGATATGCAGCCCGTGCCGATGCCGCCCAGAGGGAAGGCGATCTCGCGGAGGGCCTCGGCGGTGAAGGTGCGCTGTGCTGCCCGCCCGAACAGCTCCTCCCTGCTGTAGGGGATTTTTCTCTCGGTGCATGCCATCTGCCACTCCTCGCGGAAGGTATCTCACGAGAGGCGAATATACCGATGCAGACGGGGAAATCAAGGTTGGGCGTGAGACCGGGTCTGGCCGCTGCGGCGGTCGTAACCGTTGCGCAAAACCCGCGTGGGCCTATAATGTCGGTTTGCTCAGGCCCGGGGTCGAATGATGCGCTTCCTGGTTGCAGCGGTGCGGGTTTACATGCTGGTGATCATCGTGCGCGCGCTGTTCACGTGGCTTCCTGCGCATGCGCGCGACAACGAGGTCTACCGGTTCCTGATGCAGGTGACGGAGCCGGTGCTGAAGCCGGTGCGGCGAGCCCTGCCGACCACGGGAGGAGTGGACCTGTCGCCCCTCATCGTCCTGCTGGCCCTGGCGCTGCTGGCGCACGTTCTGGCGGGCTTCTAACGGCCTCCCCGGCGGATTCAGCGCACGGGCACGTGGTCGAGGACGCTGCCGATCACGGCCTCCGGCGAGACTCCTTCGGCCTCGGCCTCAAACGTCAGGATCACCCGGTGCCGAAGCACGTCCGGCGCGACCGCCTTCACGTCGTCCGGCACTACGAAAGGTCGCCCTTCCAGCAGGGCCCTCGCCCGGGCGGCCATAACCAGGTACATGGCGGCACGTGGCGACGCGCCCCATTCCACCAGCCTGTCCAGGCCGAGTTCTCGGACCGGCTCCCGTGTAAGGCGCACGATGTCCAGCACGTAGTCCTTGATCCGACGGTCTACGTGGAGTGCGTCGGCGATGGCCCGGTATTGGAGGATGTCCTCCGGCGAGAGCACCTTCTCCACGCTGAGGTCCGGCTCGGAGACGGCCATGCGGTCGATGATGCCCAGTTCATCCTGGCGGGAGGGATAGTCCACGCGGACCTTCAGCAGGAACCGGTCCACCTGGGCCTCCGGCAGGGGATAGGTGCCTTCCTGCTCAATGGGGTTCTCGGTGGCGATCACCAGGAAGGGCCTCGGCAGGGGGAAGGTCTGCCCCCCGACGGTGACCTGGCGCTCCTGCATCGCCTCCAGCAGGGCGCTCTGAACCTTGGCCGGGGCGCGGTTCACCTCGTCGGCCAGGATGACGTGGGCGAAGATGGGCCCGCGCCGCGTGGTGAACTCGCCGGTCTGCGGGTTGTACACCTCGCCCCCCAGCAGATCGCTCGGCAGCAGGTCGGGAGTGAACTGGATGCGCCGGAAGCTGGCGTCCAGGGCGTTCGCAAGCGTGGTCACACAGAGGGTCTTTGCCAGGCCGGGCACTCCTTCCAGCAGGATGTGGCCCGCGCACAGCAGGCCAACCAGGATCCGATCGATCAGGTCGTCCTGGCCCACGATGACCCGATGAAGCTCCGCACGCAGGGCGGCCAGGCGCTTGCGCACCTGCTCGGCCTGCTGCTCGAGCCGGGCCTCTATGGCGGGCTCCTCCACCGGTCACTCCTGGTCGGGGGACAGGAGGGCTGCCGTCTCGATCATCCCGGCTCCCACGGCCTCCATGCGCTCGAGGGCCTCCCCGGCCGCTTCGTCCTCGATCCCCCGGATGGCGTCCCGAACGACCCCCACGTCGTATCCCCGTTCCCTGAGGCCGAGCACGGTCTTCAGGACGCAGTACTCCGTTGCCACGCCGTAGACGTAGACCTGCCGGGGCCGCAGCGCCGACAGCACCTTATCCGCGACGGGCTCGGTGAAGACATCCAGGTCCTCCTTCTCGATGACGACCTGCGGCAGGTCACCGGTGAGCAGTGCGTTCAACTGCTCGGGCAGGATGCCGGTCTCAGTCACCTGCGACCCGGGGGCCACCGTGGCCTCGATCTTCCGCTGCCCCGGCGTGCCGGCCACGCAGTGCTCTCCGAACTGGTCGAACTCCGGATCGCCCGGCTCGTGCGCGTCCGCACTCGCGATGATCGGGATCCCGTGTTCGACGGCATACCGGGTGAGCTCACGCAGGTTCGGCACGATCTGCTCCGCCCCCGGCACTGCCAGCTTACCGTCCTCGTCCATGAAGTCGTGCTGCGTGTCCACGTCCCAGAACGCGACGTTGGCGTCCATCCTGCTTTCACTCCATTTCTTCGGCCAGTGACTTGAACCTGCGCCGGAGCTCCGGGCTTATGTCGACGGGGTAGGGCTCGGCGTCCTGGAGGCGACGATACTTCTCGGGGAGGCGCCCGACCTCACCCCGTGCGTGCTGCTGGATATGTTCCAGATCGGGCAGCTCTCCGACCAGTTGGCCCTCCTTCAGCACGGGCCGCAGAAGCTCCTCTGCCCCCTCGGGGCATGCTTCCTCGGCGCACGCGATCACGTCCCGCACGAGCATGCCGCTGCCCGGTTCACTGAACCGGTGTACCTGCTTCAGGCCGGGGTAGGTGGCCTTGTCTTCGCTCAGTTTCAGCCGCGGCTGCCAGCGGCCGTTCTTCTGAACCGCCGCCAGCTTGTAGACGCCGCCCAGGCTGGGCGCATCCTCGCTGGTGACCATGCGGGTGCCGACCCCGAAGCCGTCGATCTCGGCGCCGCGCTCCAGTATCCGGGCGATCCGGTGCTCGTCCAGATCACCGCTGGCGAAGACCATGGCGTCCCGCCGGTCCGCCTGGTCGAGCAGGCGGCGCGCCTGCCTGCTGAGTTCGACCAGGTCGCCGCTGTCGAGCCGGATGCCCCGCATCCCGGGGGCCACCTGGGCGGCCCTCCTGGTGCCCTCGATCGAGTCGTAGGTGTCCACCAGGAGTATCGCGTGCCTGCCGAAGCAGTTGTAGTAGGTCCGGAAGGCCTCCTCCTCGCTCTCGAAGGCCATGATGAAGCTGTGAGCCTCGGTTCCGGAGACGGGGATGCCCATCTGCAGGCCGGCCTCGACGTTGGAGGTGGCAGCGCAGCCGCCGATGAACGAGGCGCGCGCTGCCAGGACACCGGCATCGGGTCCGTGGGCTCGGCGTGTTCCGAAGTCAACCACGGCCCGTTCCCGGCCGCCCGCAGACGCGGCCTTCACCACGCGTGCCGCTTTCGTGGCGACCAGTGTCTGGTAGTTGACCATGCTGAGCAGGAACGTCTCGACGACCTGCGCCTCCGGGAGGGGAGCCTCCACGCGCAGAAGTGGCTCTTCCGCGAAGGCCGGCGTTCCCTCCGGCATCGCGTGCAGGGCTCCGGAGAACGAGAAGCCCTCCAGGTAGTCGAAGAAATCCCCCGAGATGCCCTCGAAGACCTCCAGGCGCCGCAGATAGTCGATCTGCTCCCCGGTGAAGGACAGGTTCTGCAGGTACGAGACCGCCTGCTCGAGCCCGGCGAAGAGGAGGAAAGAGCGGTTCGGGGGCAGCTCGCGCACGAACAGCTCGAAGGCGGCCCGCTCCGTCATGCCCCGCTCCAGGTAGGCGGCGGCCATGGTCAGCTCATAGAGGTCGGTATGCAGCGCTCGATGGGCCTGTGGGAGTGGCATTCCGGAGCCCCGGCGAGTGTGCGGGTTCGCCACGACGGAGCCAGTATAAGGGAAGGAGGCCCTGTTTCAATTAGATTCGGCCGGGCCGCGTGCTCACAGGCTTGATTTCGGCCGCCTCAGAGCGCTACGATGTGCACAGTTTCAGGAGGACTCCGGCCGGCGGGAGGCGGTACAGGTTTTGCGCCGTCGACGGGTAGCGGGAGGTGTACAGAATGTGTCCGATAGCAGCCGCCGAGGGGGTCTGGAAGCTCTTTGGTGTCCTGAGCGCTCTGGACATCCTTGTGATCGTCTGCCTGCTGACGAGCATAGCGCTGGGCTTCTCCAGCGGTTTCATATGGCAGATCCTGCGCATCATCAGCGTTGTGATCAGCCTCTGGGTCGCCTGGATCTACCATCCTGTCCTCGCCGATGCCCTCAGCTCCGATCTCAGCGAGCCGGCCCGGCAGATCGGCAGCGCCATCGCCGTGTTCGTCGGCATGTTGTTGCTCTGCTACCTGATCTCTTACCTGTTCCGCGACATGCTGAACGCTCTGAAGCCCCAGTTGCCGGATCGGATACTGGGCGGAGTGTTCGGACTGGTGAAAGGAGCACTGCTCGTCGGCGTGCTGGCCTTCGTGGTGATCAACTACTCCTCTGAGGAGAGCAAGGTAAGGCGGCACGTCGAGGAGTCCAAGGCGGCTATGGGAATGTCCATGTGTGCACAGACCTTCCTGCACCTGTTGCCCGACAGGGTGCAGCGGCGCGTGGCCGGCCCGGAGGAGGTCGGCGAGGCCGGAGAGACGGCGCTTATCCGCCCTCGCGACGTCGAGGAAGGGGAAGCTCCGGCCGGATCCGGCGCAAGCTGAGCACGGGGGCCAGCGGGGCGTTGGGGGTGTTGCGCCACGTTACAGTGTAACTGCGTCGGTTATACCGTGCTCCCGCCGTGGATGTCCTGACCATCGGTTCCCTCGGCGCGGCGAGCCAGTCGCTGCCGACACCGCTCCCACTCGCAGTACCGGCGTAAGTCCTGCACTGTGTGTGTCTTAGGCGCCTGTCTGCGTGCTGGCCGAGACCGTTGGTTGAGGCAGCCGTCGGCTGAGCGGAGTGTCCCCCGGCTCCCTGGTCGCTTCGGCATCGTTGTTGCACAGAGCAGGCGTGGCGGTTTGTCCGCTCTCATCCATTCTTTCATCTTTTGGCGGGGCGGTGGTATGAAGTGAAGGTCGAAGCGCGGGAGTTGATCGGCATTTATCGGTCGTACGAGGGCCTGATGGGGGCCGTCGGATTCGAGATGGACCAGGCGGCCGTGGTGGAATTCCTGGGCGAGGAGCAGGA
>JASFTU010000074.1:0-7781 GCA_050050635.1 Candidatus Brocadiaceae bacterium | reverse complement strand
TGCCTTCCCACTGGCAGGCGTTGCGCGAGTTACTGCAGTGGCGAGGAGCGGACGGCGCCTTCGAGCCGGCGCCGACGCTGGTGGATGTTGAGAAGTGTGACTGAGGCGCGGCGAGGGCCGGAGATGCCAGAGACGCAGACCCGGACGGTCGAGAAGCAACTGGTGGTGGACACGGAGCGCTGCATCGGCTGCAAGAGCTGTGCGGCAGCGTGCTTCTACGGACACGTTGACACGCCGGCGTTGCGTTACGAGGAGACGGCCGCCAGCACCGCCATGCCGGCCGTTTGCCGCCAGTGCAAGGAGGCGCCCTGCGTGGAGGCGTGCCCGAACGAAGCCATGTACGTCGACGATGCCGGGATCGTGCGCAGGAGTTTCGTTCGCTGCACGGGTTGCCGGAGTTGTGCCGTGGCATGTCCTTTCGGCGTGCTCGACCTGGAGACGACCAGGAACCAGGTGACCAAGTGCGACCTGTGCGCGGACCGGACGCCGGAGGGCCTGCTGCCCCGTTGCGTGGCGGTTTGCCCGTCGGGCGCGCTGCAGTTCCTGGAGCTGGTGGAGGACGTGCCCGAGGCCGGCTATACGCTGGTCAGCGGAAGGACTCTTCATCGTTCTCGTTAGAGACGGGGCCAAATGAGCGTCGCGCAGACCACGATTGCCATAGTGCTGGGCATCTTCGGGACGATGGTGCTCGGCCTGCTGTTCCAGTGGATCGACCGGCTGGTCACGGCCCGCATCCAGTGGCGCAAGGGGCCGCCGGTTTACCAGCCCGTGGCGGACATCATCAAGCTGCTGGGCAAAGAGACCATCGTCTCCGAGAGGGCCTCTGAGAAGGTCTTCCTCTTCGCCCCGATATTCGGCTTCGTCGGCGTCTGTGCGGCGGCTGCCATTCTGTGGGCCTCGGCCATCGACCCATCGGCCAGCTTCGTGGGCGACCTGATCGTGGTGGTGTACTTCCTCGTGTTCCCTTCGCTGGTGCTGATCCTGGGTTCCTCGGCCAGCGGGAACCCCTACGGAGGGGTCGGCGCGGGGCGCGAGATGAAGCTGGTGATCGGCTATGAGCTGCCGTTCATCCTGGCGATGGTGCCGCCGATCCTTCTGAGCGGCGGAAGCCTGAAGCTGGCCGACATCCTTGCGGCGCAGAACAGCAGCCCGGTTCTGGCCAGCCTGAGCGGGTTCCTGGCTTTCCTCTGTGCGCTTGCTGTGGTGCAGGCCAAGCTGGGCGTGGTTCCCTTCGATCAGGCGGAGGCCGAGACCGAGCTTACCGGAGGCGTGATCCTGGAGTACTCGGGTCCGCCGCTGGCAGCGATCCGGCTGACGCGCGGGATGCTGCTGTTCCTGTTGCCGATGTTCGTGATCACTGTGTTCTGGGGTGGCGTGCACGTGAACGGCTGGGGATTGCTGACCACGCCCCTTAAGTTCGTCGCTATCCTGGTCGTCGTTGTGCTGATGCGGAATACGAACCCGCGCCTGCGCATAGACCAGGCGCTGAGGTTCTTCTGGTTCGTCGTGACCCCGATTGCGGTCCTGGCGTCGGCTCTGAGCGTCTACGTGTACGCGGGGGACTGAGGACGGGGATTGGAGAGCAGCCTTGGGAATTGCGGATAGACTGAAGCTCTGGGGACTGAAGAAATCGCCCTGGGTGTACCACGTCAACACGGGAGCATGTAACAACTGCGACATCGAGGTCCTGGAGCTGCTCACCCCCCGTTACGACGTGGAGCGCCTGGGCGTTCTCCTTGCCCCGTCTCCGCGGCACGCCGACGCGCTGCTGGTCACGGGCATCTGCACCCGGCAGGCCCGTCCGCGCCTGCAGGAGGTGTACCGACAGGCGTCCAAGCCGTGCCTGGTGGTGTGCCTGGGAGCGTGTGCCTGCACGGGCGGCGTCTTCTACGACGCCTGGCACTTCGCCGGGCCGGTGGACGACGTCGTGCGCGAGGTGGACCCGGACGCCAAGATCGTTTACGTCCCCGGCTGTCCGCCCAAGCCAGAGGCGATGGTGGCCGGGATCGCGAAGGCGCTGCAGGACCTTTGATGGAGAACGCAGGTGGCTGAAGACCTCGAGAACGTGGTTCAGCGGCTGAAGGGCCTGGTCGATCCGCTGCCCGTGGGTTGGGACCGGCCCCGGCCGAACCGCGTATACCTGACGGTTCAGAACAGGGAGCAGGGCCCCGCGGTGGCGCGGACGCTGTTCGAGGACTTCGGTGCACGCTTCGCCACGGCGACAGGCACGGACGTCGGGGAAGAGTTGGAGGTCGTCTACCACTTCGCCTACGATGCCGTCGGCCTGGTTGCCAACATGAGGGTGCGGACGCCGAAGGGCGAACCGGTACTGCCTTCGGTGACGCCCTTTGTGCCGGCCGCCGAGTGGATCGAGCGGGAAATACGGGATCTTCTCGGCATCCAGTTCGACAACCATCCGGACCCGCGGCGGCTCATCCTGGCCGATGACTGGCCGGAGGGGGTATATCCGCTGCGGAGGGAAGACAGAGATGACGCATAGAACGCTTATACCCATCGGTCCATACCATCCCCTCCAGGAGGAGGCGGAGTTTTTCCAGCTTACCGTGGAGGGCGAGACGGTCGTGGACATGGACGTCCGCATCTCCTATAACCACCGCGGCATCGAAGGAGTCGCACGCAAGAGGTCATGGGATCAGGTGCCCTACCTGGTCGAGCGAGTCTGCGGCATCTGCTCCGCATCGCACCCGCTGGCCTACGTCCAGGCGGTCGAAGAACTGGCCGAGGTGGAAGTCCCGGAGAGGGCGCTCTACATCCGGACCATCATCAACGAGCTTGAGCGTGTGCACAGCCACCTGCTCTGGTTCGGCCTCGCCGGCCACTTCATCGGCTACAACACGGTCTTCATGTGGGCGTGGCGCTATCGCGACCCCTGCCTGGACGCGCTGGAGACGGCCACGGGGAGCCGCATCAACTACGCCAACCATACGGTCGGCGGCTCGCGCCTGGACCTCAGTCCCGAAACGGTGAAGTTCATCGGCGAGAAGCTGGACGAGATAGACAAACCACTCGATATGTTCATCACTACCGCGCTGGAAGATCCCATACTGTCGCTTCGCCTCAAGGGCGTGGGCGTGCTGACAAAAGAGGACGCCCAACGCCTCGGCGCCTGCGGCCCGACGGCCAGGGCATCCGGCGTGCCGATCGACGTCCGTCGGGATGACCCCTACGCGGCCTACGACCGACTGGACTGGGACGTAGTGACGTGCGAGAACGGGGACGTGTTCGACAAGGTCGTCGTCCGGCTGCTGGAGGTCAAGGAGGCAATCAAGATATGCCGGCAGGCACTGCGCGAGATGCCCGACGGCCCGATCCGGGCGGACGTGAAGGAGATACCGCCGGGTGAGGCGGTGGGGCACGTCGAAGCGCCCCGGGGCGAGACGTTCCATTTCATCAAGAGCAACGGCGGCCCCCGCCCGGAACGACACAAGATCCGGGCGCCCAGCTACAACAACGTGCCCACCTTCAAGGCGAGTTGCATCGGGGAATCCATCGCCGACGTGACCATCACCCTGGCTTCGGTGGACCCGTGCTATAGCTGCACCGAGCGGATGCTCGTCGTGCGGGACCCCGAGACCGGCAGGAAGACGATGGACTTCAATGACCTGCTGCGGCTGTCCAGAGAGAAGACCGAACAGATCCGCCGCCAGGCATAGAGAGGCCGGCATGGAGAGCCACAGGAGAAAGGCATGGATTTGATCAGGTTATACTTCCTGTCCGTGGCGCTGCTGGTTCTCGGCGGCTTCGTGTGCTATCTGCTGCGGTTCGGGAAGCAGAAGATCGCCGGGCCGCTGGCCACGCTGTGCACACTGGCGGCGTTGGTGCTGGGGGCCAGGCTGGCCTGGCTGGCCCGCGGAGTGACGCCGGAGCTCGACTTCGGCCAGTTTGTCCTCTGGACGGGACTCAGCGCGCAGTTCGTCTTCCGCATCACACCCCTGACCGGCATTGTCAACACGCTGTGCCTGCTGTTCGGCTTCTGTGTGGTCCTCTACTCCCTGTCCTACTGGCGCACGACCCGCGAGGACGTGCGCTTCTACGCCTTCGCGCTGTGGGCCGTTGCGGGGGCCAGTGTGGCCCTGGCCACGCGGAACCTGCTGGTCTTCCTGTTCGCCTGGGAAGTGGTCACCTTGATGCTCTACCTGCTGGTGGGCATCAGCGGGCCGAAGGCCAGGGCGGGAGCGGCGAAGACCTTCTCGATGCTCGGCTTCAGCGACGTTGCGCTGATTCTGGCCATCGCCCTGCTGTTCGCCCGGGGCGGATGGGCCATGCTCAACATAGATCACCTGCAGGACGCCTCGCACCTGGGCGGCAGAATCGCCGTTGCCGGCTGGGCGGACGTGGGCCTTTTCTGCCTGTTCTTGATCGCCGCCCTGACCAAGGCAGGCGCCGTGCCCCTCCACACGTGGGTCCCGTCGGCGTCCGAGGAGGCACCGATGCCCACCATGGCGCTGCTGCCGGCTTCGCTGGACAAGCTGCTGGGCATCATGCTCCTTCTGCGGATCTCCTTCGGTTTCTTCGAGCTCAGCCAGGGACTCCGGCTGCTGCTGATGGCGATCGGCGTGGTCACGCTCCTTGCCGCCGTGATGATGGCCCTGGTCCAGCAGACGTTGCGACGACTGCTTGCCTACGACGCCGTCAGCCAGGTGGGCTACATGGTGCTGGGGGTCGGCACGGGCGTGCCCATCGGCGTGGTCGGCGCCGTCTTCCACATGATCAACCACACCGTGTATAAGACGCTGCTGTTCCTTGCCGGGGGAGCCGTCGAATCCCGCACCGGTGAGACGAGCCTGGACAATCTCGGTGGACTGGCCGGGGCGATGCCTCTGACGACGGGGGCCTTCATGGTGGGCGCGTTCGCCGTCAGCGGCGTGCCACCGCTGAACGGGTTCGTTTCCAAGTGGATGGTTTACCAGGGCATCATCGAGGGCGGCGGGCCGCTGATGCCGATCCTGCTGGCAGGGGGAGTGCTGGGGAGCGGGCTGACCCTGGCGCTGTTTGTGAAGGCGATGCACAGCGTCTTCTTTGGCGAACGCTCGACTGCGCTGAAGGGCAGAGAGGTCACGGGGGTGGGCTGGAATATGCTGTTCCCCATGGGCGTGCTCTCGTTCCTTTGCGTCTTCCTGGGTATTCTCGGCGGCTACATGGTACGGTCGCTGCTGTCGGCGCTCTCGGCGGAGTTCGGAATTGCTGCTCCGGGCGTGCAGGCCGCCTCGGCTGTCACGTCCGACCTCGGCTTCTGGGGTCCTCCGCAGGCCGTCGGGCTCATCATCCTGGGCCTGGTGCTCGGCGTTCTCTTCTACGCCTTCGGCCGGACGATGCGGGTGCGGCGCGTCCGTTCCTTCCTGGCCGGGGAGGTGGATCCGCCGAAGCCGACGCACGTCAGTGGCACCAGCTTCTACCTGACCGTCCGCGATCTGCCGGTTCTGCGTGGCCTCTACGGGGACGCGGAGCAGGGAGCCTTCGACCTCTACCGGATCGCCGGCCTGGTTGGCTCGAGGATCGTCGAGGGATTGCGCAAGCTGCACACCGGCGTTCTTGAAGTGTACGTGACCTGGGTTGTGGTGGGCGTGGCGGCGGTCATCGCCTTGCTGTTCCTGCTGCGATAGGAGTTTGACATGACGGCCACCCTGGGCATTCTTTACGGCGTTCTGGCCTTTATGATCGTTGCGGCGATCGTGGCCGTTGAGACCCGCGATCTGCTCAGCAGCGTGCTCTGTCTGGGGGCGGTCGGCTTCGGGCTGGCGGTGGCTGATCTGCTGGTCGGAGCGCCGGACCTGGCCCTCACCCAGGTGGTCGTGGAGATCTTCGCCGTCGTGCTGCTCATCCGGACCGTGCTGGTCAGGGAGGACACCACCAGGGAGTTCATCCGCGACACGCCGCACGTGGCCTTCATGGGCGCCGTGATGATGGCCATTCTGTTCGGCGTCTTCATCTCGCTGCAGCAGATGACCCCCTTCGGCGATCCGCCCATGAACATGGGTCTGAGCTACATCCAGGCCGGCGAACAGGTGGGCGCGACGAACCTGGTGACGGCCGTTCTGCTGGATTTCCGGGCCTACGACACGCTGGGCGAAGCCACGGTGATCTTCGCCGCCATACTGGGCTGTTATGCTCTGCTCCGTACGAAAGGAAAGGAAGAACAGTATGAAGGGCATGACGCTCATAGTTAAGACGATCACGGCGCTGCTGATCAGCTTCATACTCCTTTTCGGCTTCTACGTCATCCTGACGGGCCACCTGTCGCCGGGCGGTGGGTTCGCCGGCGGGGTTGTGTGTGCGGCCGGGCTGCTGCTGGTGGTTCTGGCCTTCGGGGCCGACGCCGTGAAGGAGCGTATGGGGCATAACCTGGCGGTGCTGTGGGAGAGCCTGGGCGCCATCGGGTTCCTGGGCGTGGCGCTGCTGGGATTCATCACCGGGACCTTCTTCGCGCAGTTCCTCCAGCCCAGCCTCGAGTTCAAGCTCTTTACCGGCGGATCGATGCCGGTCTCGAACCTGGCCATCGGCCTCAAGGTGGGCGCGGGCCTGTTCGGCGCGTTCCTGATGCTGGCGGCCTTCCGAGAGCACGAACGGGCTGACCAAGAAGAACAGGGAGAGAAGTGATGCTGACCGCTGTGCTGCCGTACGTTCTGTGCGCGGTGGTATTCATCATCGGGCTCTACGCCATCGCCGTGAAGAAGAACCTGATCAAGGTGATCGTCGGCGTGATCATCATGCACCACGCGGTGAACCTGTTCCTCGTGCTTGTCGGATACCGGGTGCCCGTGACGGGGGGGCCGATCGCCCCGATCGTGACCGAGGACATGCACCGGACCGGCAGGCCGCTGGCCTTTCTGCTGGACCGGGCGGTGGATCCGGTCCCGCAGGCTCTGGTGCTGACTTCTATCGTCATCGGATTGTCCGTGGTGGCCCTGATGGTGGTGATGGCGATCCGGCTCCACGAGAAGTATGGGACCTTCGATCTGACGCAGATCACCAAGCTCAAGGGTTAACAGTCAGGGAGAGCCTGCAGTGCGATACCTGCTACCGCTTCTGGTCGTAATCCCCCTTGGGGCGGCCTTCCTCATCCCTCTGGTCAGCCTGCTGGCGGCGAAGCGGAAGTGGCCCTGCGGCGAGGTGGTGGCCTTGCTCGCCACCGGCGCGCTGGTGGTCATCAGCCTGGCCACCTTCGGCTACCCCGGCACCTGGGCGACCTGGATCGGCGGATACCGCGGCCAGAGCGACCTGCTGGGGGTGGACGGCCGAGTGGTGTCCGGAGTTGGGCCCGCGGAGGAGGCCAGAGGGCTGCTGGTCGGGGACGTTGCCGCGAACTCCCGCGCTGCCCGCAGCGGGCTGAGAGAGGGCGACCTGGTCCTGGCCTTCGCGCGGGGAGCCGATGGGCGGTTCCAGGCAGTGCAGAGCCTCAACCACCTGCGCCGGGAGAACGCCTCGCTGCCGTTGAACGGCGAACTTGTGCTCCGCGTCGTGCGCGATGGACAGAGCATGCATCTCACCATTTCGGGCGGCAAGAGCACCGTCGGCATAGCCATGGTTTGCGACGGTATGTGCCGGCTGATGCTGATCGTCATCAGCGTTGTGAGTTTCTCTGCCATGCTGTTCAGCCTCAGCTACATGCGGGCCTACACGAAGCTGCATCTCTACTACAGCCCGATCATGCTCATGGTCGCCGGTATGAATGCCATCGTGATCAGCGGTGACCTGTTCAACATCTACGTGTTCCTGGAGGTGGCGGCGGTGGCCAGCTACGCCCTGGTGGGCTTCGGGGT
>JASFTU010000073.1:0-7785 GCA_050050635.1 Candidatus Brocadiaceae bacterium | reverse complement strand
GGTCAGGCCAACCTGCCGGGCGTCCTCCATCGTGGCATCGTTTATCACCGGCCCGCTCTTGACCGCCAGTGTGATGTCGGGGCACGGGATGAAACCGATGAACAGCCGATCCAGCGCGATCTCTCCCGCGTTGTCCGCCAGGTAAAGCACGTCCTCGGCCGATTGGAGCCTGCGTCGAAGCTCCCGGGGAGAGTCACCGACCAGCGGCGCACTGAGTGCCTCCTTCAACACACTCTCCACGGTGACCTCCGAAACGTCGGTGTGGGGCCTGGCGCCCCAGTCCATCACGTTCCCGGCAACGGCGAGTCGAAGTGAGGCCCCCAATGCGCTCGGCGAGGCGATCACCATCTGGAGCAAGCGGGGCATCAGGTCGAGGGCGAACTCGTTGGCCCGCCTCTTCACCTCGCGGTAGGGATCGGTGTTCCCCGTGGCACTGCGTATGAGGCGATGGATCTCGGCCCCCATGGCCGGAGGGGGCGCATCGGGCGGAAACCGGCTCGCAGCCTCCAGGACCCGGCGCATGATGCTCAGTCGAAGCTCCTCGTCATCGGTCACCATCGTGACCGCGTCCAGGGCCTGCTGCATGAAGCAGGGAATACATTCCAGATAGGTTTTCATCGCTGTCTTCTCGTTGCGCGGTTTCCGACCCTTTCCTCGGGCCTCCACGCCGGTCGGCAACTCACCGCCATCGGCCTTTCCCGCCGCGGTAACGCCGGCCGCCCCGCCCTCTCCAGCCCGGCATCGCGAACCTGCCATCCGTCAGCCGGCCCGACAGGTAAGCGTGCACAACCTGGTTCACGTCGCCCGAAATGCCGGGGATGACCCGGATGCCGATGCCCTCGAGCATCCTCAAGAGGGGCAGAGAAACACCGCCGCAGATGAGAACGTCAACGCCAAGCCGCGCCAGTTGTCTTGCCCTCTGCGGGATCAACCCCGGCTCCAGACCCCTGACGGACCGACTGGCTTCCCGGCCCTTGTCCACCGTCACGACCACCAGCTCCCTGGCCGCGTCCAGGACGGGGGAGATCCGGCCGTTCCAGTCAGGCACCGCGACTCTCACGGTCCGAGCATTCCTTCTGCTGAGTGTAGAGCACCCCTGCGCACACACCGTACCAAAGAATGGATGCCCGAAAGCGCAGCCGGTAAGCCATTGTTCACCAGGGACATACACGCAGGGCTGCCCGTACGATCTCAGGTGCCGCGGCGCGGAATAGTTGCGGAACTGCAACGACCTGCCGCCCCGCACGATGCGCAATCGCATCACGCCTCCTTCCCCTCCGTGGTGCCCGGCTGCCGGATGCCCAGCTTCTTCATCTTCCGCCAGAGCGTGGTCCGGTGGATGCCGAGCTCCTCGGCCGCCGCCTCCCGACGCCAGTGATGTCTTTCCAGTGTGGTGAGTATGTGCAGCCTTTCGGCGTCCTCCAGGGTCAGTGCCGGCTCCGGCGTGGCGGGCGACGCCCTGCCGGACAGCTCAGGGGGCAGGTGACGGGGCTCGATCATGCCGCCCGGGCACAGCACGAAGGCGTGTTCGATGATGTTCTCCAGTTCCCGCACGTTCCCGGGGTAGTCGTGCCCCATCAGGAGAGCCAGGGACTGCGACGAGATGCCTGAGATGTCCTTGCCCTTGATGCTGCGGAACCTGCCGATGAAGTGGTCCACCAGCAGGGGAACGTCTTCGCGGCGCTCGCGGAGCGGGGGGAGCGATACCTGAACCACGTTGATGCGGTAATAGAGGTCCCGGCGGAACTCGCCCGCCTCCACCATCTGGCCGAGGTCTTGGTGAGTGGCCGCCAGCACACGCACGTCGGCATCAAGGGTCTCCGTTCCGCCCAGCGGCTGGTAGGTGCCCTCCTCCAGAACGCGCAGCAGCGCCACCTGGAGCGCGGGCGACATCTCGCCCACCTCGTCCAGCAGAATCGTGCCGCCCTGTGCCTGGGCGAACCGCCCGGCCCGGTCACTCCGGGCGTCGGTGAACGCCCCCGCTTTGTGCCCGAACAACTCCGACTGAAGCAGCGTGTCCGGCAGCGCTCCGCAGTTGACGCAGACCATCGGCCGGTCCTTGCGGTCGCTCAAACCGTGCAGGGCACGGGCGACCATCTCCTTGCCGGTGCCGCTCTCGCCCTGTATGAGAACGGTGCTGTCGCTGGCCCCGATCCGGGGAAGGGTTGCGAACACCTGCTGCATCCTGCGGTTCTTGCTGACCATGTCGCAGAACCCGTAGCGCCCGCTCAGCTCTGCCTTCAGCGTCTCAATCGCGCTCAGGTCGCGGAAGGTCTCGACCCCTCCCACCACTTCTCCTTCCGAATCACGCAGCAGGGCCGCCGAGATACTGACGGGGACCCGTTCGCCGCGGGAGTTGACGATGTAGATGACTTTATTGGTGACGGCCCGGCCCGTTTCCCTGGCCTTCCTCAGGGGGCAGTCCGACTCGCAGACGCTGGCCTTGAGAACCTCCCAGCAGTAACAGCCCAGCGCGTCTCCGCGCGCGATCCCGGTGATCTGCTCCGCGGCCCGGTTGAACGTGGAGACCCGCCAGTCCAGATCGACGGTGAAGACGCCGTCACCGATGGAGTCCAGGATGGCTCTCGCGTGCGGCGCCTCAAGCGGCCACTGCTCCTTCGGTGTGCCCCGGTCCATACCCATCGCAGGTCCCTATGCGTTCGCCATCTCGTCCTTCAGCACGTTCCACATGGCGCGCACGGCCTCGGCCGCCGGCCCCCGGTTGAATTCCACCACGTTCTTGCCCGCGCAGAGCGCCTCGTTGACGGCGGAGTCGAAGGGAATCTCGCCGATCACCCGGGCTCCGTGCTCCTCCGCCATCCTGTGAATGCGGCGGGCCTGCTCGGGATTCAGGTCGCACTTGTTGACGCAGACCATGCTGCGCACGCCGAAATGGCGGCACAGCCGGAGCACCCGCTCCAGGTCGTGGACGCCGGAGACGGTGGGCTCGGTTACCACCAGAGCCAGGTCGACGCCCGATATGGAGGCGATGACGGGGCAGCCGGTTCCCGGGGAACCGTCGTTGAGTATGCTGGCACTCCCCTGTTCGGCAACCAGGTCGGAGGCACGCTGGCGGACCCGGGTTACCAGCTTGCCGCTGTTTTCCTCGGCTATGCCGAGTCGGGCATGGGACATGAGTCCGTACCTGGTCTCTGAAACGTAGCTCTGGCCGGTCCGCGCTTCGCTGACCTCGACGGCACCGACCGGGCAGACGTAGCCGCAGAGGCCGCATCCCTCGCAGGCGAAGTCGTTGACCCGGTAGGTGCGGGGGTTACCGTCGTCATCCAGCAGGTCTGGCTCGATGGCCTCGAAGTGGCACAACTCCGCGCAGCGGGCGCAGCCCGTGCAAACCCCCGGGGCGATGAGGGCCTTCTGGCCGCCGTAGAAGTCCCGAACCTCACGCACCTCCGGTTCAAGCAGGAGATGGAGGTCCGCCGCGTCCACGTCGCAGTCCGCCAGCACCTTGTCCTCGGCCAGGGCGGCCAGGGCAGCGGTGACCGTGGTCTTGCCGGTTCCTCCTTTGCCGCTGATGATGGTGCACTCCCGATAGTCCGCGTTCCCCGAACCGCCCGGAGGTTCCTGCCGGGTGGCCGCCATCTCGGCCAGCAGTTCCTCTTCCGGGACAGGCGGCGGTTCGCTGCCTGCCAGCCCTGTTGCCTGCTGGAAGATATCCAGCAACCGCTCGGCGAGTTCCGGGAACTCGTCAACCAGCAGGCCGCCCCGGGAGTAGACCTCGGCATAGGCGCGCCGGAACGGAATGCGCCCGACAATGGCGACTCCGACCTGGTCCGCGTACTGCTGGATGATCTCGTCCTCCCCGTCCGAGCGGTTCACCACGATGCCGGCCGGGATACCCAGCTCCAGTGCCATGTTCAGCGCCAGCCGCAGATCGTTCAGCCCGAACGGCGTGGGTTCGGTGACCAGGAGCACGACGTCCGCCCCCTGCATCGCCTCCACCACGGGGCACGCGGTGCCGGGCGCAGCGTCAATCAGCGTGAGGGCATCCTCCGCCACGTGCTTCTTCACCCCGCGCACCACAGCCGGGGCCAGCGGCTCACCGACGTTGAGCACGCCGTGAGCGAAGTAGAATTCTCCGCCCTCCGGGTCGGCTTCCACCGTGCCGATCGAGAGGGGGTGCTCCGAGAGCGCCGCCTCCGGGCAGACGTAGCTGCACACGCCGCAGGCATGGCACAGTTCGGGGAAGATCATGAGCCGCACGTCGGTGGCCGTCGCCGGATCGTCGTCCGAATTGCCCTTCTGCAGCACGGCGATGGCGTTGTAGTTGCAGGCCTGCTGGCACCTCTTGCAGCCGGTGCACAGGTCGGGGTTCCATTGCGGTCGGAGGACCTCCACGTCTTCTCGGACGGAGAAACGAGGACTGACGAACAGATGATCGTTGGGCTCTTCGACGTCACAGTCCAACAGCCTTACCTGTCCCTCCGCGCGGCTGCTTCTGGCCAGGGCGGCGGCCATGTTCACGGCGACGGTCGTCTTGCCCGTGCCGCCCTTACCGCTGGCGATGGTGATGATCATGACTATCCTGCTTTCCTTGACAAGGAGCAGCCTTTCAGCCGCCCATGGAGCTGATGGCCTGTCCGGCGGCACCTACCGGCTGACAGGGGCCGCCCGGGGTGGCGGCGCCCCTCAGAAGTACATCTTCTCGGCCACCAAATACGCGAAGTCCGGTTCCCGTTCGTTGGGTTTGGTATGCTGAATGGCCCGGGCGATTTCCTCTGAATCCCGACGCACGGCGCGGTTCACCAGCATCTCCCGGGCCCCCGCCAGTGCCCCGTTACCCACGCGCACGACCTTCTCGGGGGCCGGCGGCAGCAGGCCGATGGCGACGGCGTTCTCCGGGTTGATGAAGTTCCCAAAGCCCCCGGCCAGGAATATCTTGTGTATCTGGTCCAGCTCGACGCCGTAGTAGCGCATCAGCAGATCCTGATCCAGGCGCAGCCCGGCTTTGGCGGTTATGAGCTCGTAGACGTCCTGCTGCGTGATGTAGATGCCGTCGGTGAGGCGGAAGCGTTCTCCTATCTTTGCTTTTCTGCTCATACGGCCGCAGCGGAGGAGTTCCGCCAGCAGGTCGATCAAGCCCGATCCACACACGCCCACCGGGGGCTTCCCACCGATGGTCTCGTAGGTGACGTGGTCGTCGCTGATCCAGACGTTGCTGATCGCCCCCTCCACCGCTCCGGTGCCGCAGGTGACGGTGGCGCCTTCATAGGCGCCTCCGGCCGCGCACGAGGCGCTCATCATCCGGTCCTTGTTGCCGACCACCACTTCACCGTTGGTGCCTATGTCGATCAGCATCGAGATGCCATCCGCCTCGTGGAGCCGGCAGGCCACCACGTCAGCCAGGGCGTCCGCCCCGGCGTGTCCGCCGATCAGGGCCCCGCCGTAGACGCGCGCCCGGGGATTCACCCGGAGGCGGAGTGAGCCCGCGCTGACCTCCACCGCATTGACATCCACGGGCTCGAACGGAATAACTCCGAGCGAGCTGACCTCCTGTCCGAAGAACAGGCTCCGCATCGTGCTGTTGCCGACGACGACGGCGTCGAAGATGTGCTTCCCCAGTTCGCCATGCTCCCGCTCGAGCCGTTCCAGTTCCTCATTGACGGCCTCGACGACTGCCCACTGCAGTGCACGCAATCCGTCCGGGTGCTGCATGGTGTGGCCGATGCGCGAGATAACGTCGTTGCCGTACGACACCTGGGGATTGGTCCGGGCCGCTGTGGCGATGACGCGGGCGTCTTCCAGGTCAACCACCTGCATGGCCAGCGTGGTGGTGCCCACGTCGAGGGCGAGCCCGTAGAGCTCCCCTTCATAGCGGCCCAACTCCTGGCCGGAGGCGTGCACTACGTGCCTTCCGTCGCGTCGGACAAACGGCTCCAGCGGCACGTCGTCGGTTTCGACGGTGTCCGTAAGGATGCTGTACGTGCCCGGCTCCCGGACGAAGACGGTCATGTCCGCCACGGGGCGGACGACGCGTGCCTGGCAGGCCAGTCGCTCACCCGCTGCGAGCCGCCTGTCGCGCTCGAGCTCCGTCGGGGCGTCCAGGCACTCGGCACCCCTCTCGATGCGGACCACGCAGCGCCCGCACTTGCCCAGCCCGCCGCAGTCCGACGGTATCTCCACCCCCACTCGGTGCGCGTGTTCCAGGATCGTGCCCTCGAACAGCTCGACCCCGCCGCGGGCCTTCCGGTACTGCGGGAAACGCATCATTGGCATGTTCGGTTCTCCTGCAGGTTGGCTTTCTGCCTCAACTCGGGTGCCGAGTTCGACCCCTCATCCACGAGGAGACACGTCGGCGGGGTCAATCTGCCGCAGTTCTCCATTCTCCAGCGCCGTGAAGGCATCGGAGATCTTGCCGCTCGCGCCGGTGGCCACCTGGATGCCGGCCTCCCTGAACACCGAGAAGGCCCTGGGCCCGATGCGGCCGCTGACCACCCAATGGCAGCCTTTCTCCGCGATGGTGGTTGCTGACTGCACGCCAGCTCCCGCCCCTGCGTTCACGTTCCGCCGGTTGTTGACAACTTCGTAGGTGTCTGTTTCGTCGTCGCGGATGATGAAGAACCTGGCTCGACCGAATTGAGGGTCCACCTCGGACGTCAGGTGTGGTCCTTTGCTGGCGGCGCAGACTCTCATGGCTGTCCATCTCCCCTGTTGAGACCCGGATTCCCGACGGTGCCTCGCGCGGCAGCGCCGGCCGGGGGCCCGCTGTGTTCCCGCCCGCCTCAGACGGAGCTCAGCCAAAGTACTCGTCCCGCCACCACAGGAAGTAGCCCCAGGCAGACTTGAGGTTGTACTTCTCGTCCTCAGGGGCGGCGGCATCTGAGGCTTCCTCTTCCAGGACCATCTCGCAGGGCTCGCCGAAGGCCAACAACCGGTACGCGCAGTTGATCACCGCAAGCTTCCGGTCCGCTTCCCCGTCCTCTGGATTGCGGTCGGGATGGTGTTTTTTGCACGCCTCCCGCCAGGCGCGCTTCAGCTCGGGGCGGGAAGCACCTTCCCGGACGCCCAGGATCCTGCGGGCGATTTCCCTGGCCTCGATCTCTCGCCTTATACGCTGCTGGAAGCCGGAATCGTCCACCTCTTCAGTCCCTCTCCCCTGCGCACACGGGCGCCCGGCTGACGACCTGCGGCAGTCACAGTTGCAGCGGCTCCACCTCTATGGCGCGCGGGCGGGTCGTCTTGCTCCAGTCTTTCGGGGCGTTGATATCGCCGAGCCTCTCCAGCTCGCCCAATGCCTTCAGCCGCCGGTAGATGCGGATCCAGGCACAGTCGTGCTCGGGGTTGACCTCGCACTTCCCTTCCTTCGACACCCCTCCACAAGGGCCGTTCATCATGCCCTTGGCGCACTGCGTAAGGGGACAGACTCCGACCAGCCTTCCCAGTTCGCATTCTCCGCACTGCCGGCATTTCTCTTCGAAGCGGGCGGGCCCGCCGCCCATGTGCCCGATGGGGTTCGTAGCCGGATAGACCGGCTTCACCAGTCCGAACTCCTCCTCGATGACGTGGTCCCAAACCGTCTGAAGTCCGTCCCCGCAGCACAGCATCAGCACCGCGTCGCACTGCTCCACCTGTTGGCGGTACTCACTGAGTCGCGCCTTGCTCCAGGGAAGGTAGCAGGTGAATTCACCGAAGGGCGGCGCCACGGCCGCCAGCACCTCTTTGCCCCGCTCGGTCAGCGCCTTCTCCATGGCTTCGACCTCCGGCTGGCCGCCCGTGTGGAAAACCGTGGCGCACCCGCCGCACCCGTAGAGAACCACCTTCCGGCGGCTT
>JASFTU010000072.1:0-7846 GCA_050050635.1 Candidatus Brocadiaceae bacterium | reverse complement strand
ATGACCAGCAGCAGGCGGGCGTCCGGCTGGAAGTTGCGGCGGAAAGCCGCCGTCACCTCCTCCAGAGACACCGTCTGTATGAGCTGCTGGATCAGCTTCAGCTTCTGGCCGGCGGACATCGGCTTCTTGTCCTGGGCGAGGGCGGAGTTCATCCGCCGCAGGAAAGCCCGGGCGTCCCTGGTGGGTTCGATGCGCGCGTTCTGCTCGGCGTTTGCGGCGATGGCCTTCCGGGCGTTGTCCAGTTCCTGCGCGAGGAAGCCGTGGGTCCGGGCGCGCTTCAGCTCGGTGAGCACCGACTGCAGCATCTCGCGCCAGGCGTCGGGCTTGCCCGTGGCCGTCGCGTCGATGTAGGTGCAGGTGTTGAGGAACGGGCTCTTCTCGACCTCCGCTTCCTGGAAGGGCGCTTCTCCCTTCTGGAGCATTTCCAGGAACCGCCGGTTGACGATCCAGGCCCCCAGGCTGTCCACGAGGTTGCGGCGGAAGTCACCGACGGTCTTGAGCTGCTCGAGCGCCCGGACACTGATGACACTTACCTCCGTCTCCGCCGCCTCCGGGTCGGTGACGACAGCGGCGCGCACGGCTTCGTAGGGGGAGACCCCCGGATCCGCCTCCGGGGCAGGGCGCTCGACCGGTTCCCAGCCTGCGAAGTGCTCGCGGATCAACTCCTCAACCATTGCCGGATCGGCATCGCCGACGACCAGGACGGTCGTGTTGTCGGGGCGGTACCGTTCCTCGTAGTACGCCCGCACCTTTTGAGTGTCCAGCCCCTCGATGACCTCCTCCTTGCCGATGGGTAGCCGCTCGGCCACCCGCGAGCCGGGCAGGATGATGGGGAGCAGTTTCTCGATTATGCGCTGTCCCGGTCCCTTGCGGGCGCGGACCTCCTCCAGCACCACGCCCTTTTCCTTCTCCACCTCCTCCGGCAGCAGGCTGAGACGGAACGCGTAGTCGGACATGCAGAGCATGCCTTTGGCGATGGTGTCCCGCTTCGTGTCCGGAAGCGCCAGGGTGTAGACAGTCTGGTCGAACCCGGTGAAGGCGTTCTGGTGTTGCCCGAAGCGCAGGCCGATCGACTCGAAGTACTTCACCAGCTCGCCGGGCGGGAAATGCTCGCTGCCGTTGAAGGCCATGTGCTCCAGGAAGTGGGCGAGTCCACGCTGCCCGTCGGCCTCATTCAGCGACCCGCTGTCGACGTGCATCCATACGCCCAGGCGGTCGGGCGGCGTCCCGTGCTCTCGGAGCCAGCATTCCAGCCCGTTGGGGAGCTGAATCATGTGGACCGCGGGATCAACCGGCAGCGAGGCGTCCAGGTCCGGCTCCTCCGCGAGTACCCGGGCCGCGGGCACGGCCGTCAGCGCGCACGCAACCAGCAGCGATACCAGGATTCTCCGTGTCCTCATTCGCAGCTTCCTCACCGTAGAGCGGAACCCAGGGCGCGGAACCAACCACTCATCCTAACGTGCGCGTTGCCGTCCCGCCGACCCCCCTTGTCCCACAGCGCGCGCCTTTCAGTCGAGCGCCTGCTTGAGGTCCTGGATCAGCAGCTCCCGTTCCTCCAGGCCCGCCGAGAGGCGCACCGTGTTCGGCCTGACGCCGAAGCTCGTCCGGCGCTCCTCGGGCAGGTAGAGCATCGTGGTCAGCACCGGTATGCAGACCAGCGTCTCCGTGCATCCCAGGCTCACCGCGTGGTAGATGACGTCGAGCTTCTCGATGAAGGCTTTGGCCTCCTCCTGCGTCTTGCCGACGTCGAAGGCGAGCATCCCGCCGAACCCGTCACGCATCTGGCGCTTCGCGACCTCGTGCCCGGGATCGGACTGGAGCCCGGGGTAGAGCACGCGGCTCACCCGCGGGTGGTCGGACAGGAACTCGGCGATGGCCATGGCGCTCTCGGCCATGCGGGCCTCCCGCAGGGGGAGGGTCTTGAGCCCCCTCTCCAGGAGGGAGGCGGAGTTGGGGTCCAGCGTGGTGCCGATGGCCTGGCGCGTGAACCAGAGCTCGTCGTAGTAGTCCTTGGTTGCGCAGGCGATCGCGCCCGCCATCAGGTCGTTGTGCCCGCCCATGGCCTTCGTGGCGCTGTGCACCACCAGGTCTGCTCCCAGCTCAAGGGGCAACTGGTGACAGGGGGTGGCAAAGGTGTTGTCCACGACCAGCATCGCGTCCGCCCGGTCGGCCTGCTCACGCAACCAGGCGATATCAACGACTTTGACCAGCGGGTTGCTGGGCGTTTCGCAGAAGATCATCCTCGTGTTGTCTCTGATGTGGTCGGCCACTTCGTGGTAGTTCGCCGCGTTCAGCCAGGTGACCTCCACCCCGAAGTTCTCCAGCAGGAGCGAAACCTTGTAGTTCGCCCCATAAATGTCGTGGAAGAGGATGAGCTGGTCACCGGCTTTCAGGTAGGTCAGGAACACCATCGTGCAGGCGGCCATGCCGGTTGTGGCCAACACGCAGTCAACGGCGTGCTCCAGTTCCGCTATCTGCTTCTCCACGGCCCGGCAGGTGGGGTTGTCGTCCCGGTGGTAGGTGTAGCCGTCGATCTCACCCTCGACAATCTGCCGCAGTACCTCGAAGGACGTGTACTCGTAGTTGACGGCGCTGACGATGGGTGTCACCATCGGCTTGTTGCCGTAGGGCGTCAGTGGTTCCTCGGTCATTGCAGCAACTCCCCTGTTCTGCAGGATAACGGCCCTGTCCGCGGCGCCGGAGAGGAGCAACCCCGGCATTATAGCGGCGACCGGCCGATCATCAAGCATGGAGGACGCAAGCTACTCGACGATGTGGAAGGTGTCCTTCACGAGGTCGTCGTCGCAGGACGAGCCCCCGACCATGACCTCGAACTCCCCCGGCTCGACCGCCGCCTCCAGGTCGGCGTTGATAAGCGCCAGCCGTTCGTAGGGCACTTCCAGGTTGACTGTCCGGCTCTCGCCTGGTTCCAGATCCACCCGCGCGAACGCTTTCAGCTCTTTCACGGGCGTCGTGACCGAGCTGTAGAGGTCGTTGACGTAGAGCTGCACGACCTCCGTGCCCGGACGGTCGCCGGTGTTCTCCACCCGCACCTGGACCGCGAGGGTTTCTCCCTCTCTCAGCTCATGCGTGCTGAGCTCGAGACCGGAGCAGCGGAAACTGGTGTAGCTGAGGCCGTGGCCGAAGCGGAAGAGCGGCTCTGGGGTCATGTCCGCGTAGCGGTCCGTGTGCCAGCCGGGGAGCTGGTTGTAGTAAACGGGCTGCTGGCCGACGTGGCGTGGCCAGGAGACGGTCAGCTTCCCGGCGGGATTGGTCTCCCCGGTGAGGATCTCCGCCACGGCCCGACCGCCCTCCATTCCCGGGTTGAAGGCGCAGACGATGGCCGGCACGTGCTCCACCGCCCACGGTATCGAGAGCGGCTTGCCGCAGACGAGCACGAGCACCACGGGCGTCCCGGTGGCATGGACCGCCTCGAGCAGTTCCTGCTGCGCGCCGGTCAGCTCGAGCGTCGCCCGGTCGCGGCCTTCGCCGTTCAGGCTCGTGTCGTCGCCCAGCACCACGATGGCGACGTTGGCGCCGGCCGCCAGTTCGGTGGCCTCGGCGATACCGCGCTCCTGCGGGTCCTTAACGTCACAGCCTCGGGCGTAGTCGACGCGACATCCCGGCCCGAACCGCTCGCGGATGCCGTCCAGGACGGTGGCCACGCTGTCGCGGGGATGTGTGTCCTTCAGCGTTGGGGTGCAGCCGAGCGACCAGTCGCCGAGCTGCGCCTCCGGGTCGTCGGCATTCGGGCCGATGACCGCCACGCGCTCCAGCGCGCCGCTGAGCGGCAGCAGGTTGTCGTCGTTCTTCAGGAGCACGATGGACTGACGGGCCGCTTCCCGGGCGAGGGCGCGGTGCTCTTCGCAGCCGATGATCTCCTCGGCCTCCTCCAGGTCGGGGTAGCGGTTCTCGTCGAACAGGCCGAGGGCGAACTTCAGCCGCAGGATGCGACGGCAGGCCCGATCGACCAGGTTCTCGTCGAGCTCCCCCTGCTCGACCGCCGCGATCGCGTCGTCGTAGAATGCGGGCGTGTTCATCATCATGTCGTTCCCGGCCTTCAGGGCCGCCGGAATCGCCTCCCGGATCGTGGGGAAGACCCTCTGATCGTTCTTCATGTGGCCCAGGTTGTCCCAGTCCGTTACTACAAATCCCTCGAAGCCCCAGCGGTGGCGCAGGACGTCGGTCAGCAGCCACCGGCTGACCGTGCAGGGCAGTCCGTCGATGGCCTGGTAGGCGGTCATGTAGGTGGCGCAGCCGGCCTGGCATACTGCTCTGAAGGGGCGAAGGAAAGTGCTCAACAGGCTCCTGCGGGAGAGGTCGGCCTCGGCGGCATCTCGCCCGCCACGCGTCTCCGAGTAGCCGGCGTAGTGCTTGGCGCAGGCCAGTATGCGCTCCGGATCGGAGAGGTCCTCCCCCTGGTACCCCCGCACCAGCGCCGAGGCGAGGACGCCGATCAGGTACGGGTCCTCGCCGAAGGTCTCATCCACCCGGCCCCAGCGCAGGTCGCGCGCCGTCCCGCAGACGGGCGAGAACGTCCAGTGCGCGCCGGTCAGGCGGACCTCCCTGGCGGTGACGCGTCCCACTTCTTCGACCATCTCGGGGTTCCACGAACACGACATGCCGAGCTGGGTTGGGAACACCGTCGCGCCCGGCCAGAAGGCATGGCCGTGGACGGCGTCTATGCCGAACAGGAAGGGAATGCCCAGTCGGGAGTTCTCGGCCGCCTTCTGCAGGTTCACCGTCCTCTGACCCAGCACGAAGAGGAACGAGCCGGCGTGTCTCTCTTCGAGCCACTGCTCCGGCCCCTCCTGCACGCTTATCTGGGTCATCTGGCCGACCTTCTCCTCGAGCGTCATGCGCCCCAGGAGGTCCTCGACCCGTTCCTCGACCGGCAGGCTCGCGTCCTCGTACGGCAGGGGATCGCCCATGGATTCTGCTTTCCTCCTTCGGGATTCTGCTTCTCGGCGGTCGGGCCGGGGCGCCGCCGGCCCGAGCGCGCTCAGGCAGGCGGGGTCAGGTCCAGTTCGACTCGGCGGCCCGGGTGTGCGGCTCCCTCTTCCAGGATCTTGACGTCCTTCCAGGCGTCCACGACGTCGAAAGGCTGTTCGGCACCGGCCTCCACGGCTTCGATGAACTCGTCGTAGGGCGTCCTGGGCATCTTCTCGGTGGGCCATGTCTTCACGTCACCTTCCCTGCTGGCCTGGATGTTGCCGCCCTCTACCGTGACGTACCAGCCCTCGTCGCTGATCATGTACCAGAGGTCGATGTGTTCGCGATCGTTCCTGGTGGCGTCGTAGATCTCCAGGTCGGCTGCCCACGTGATGAACAGGTGCGCTGCGGCGCCGCTCTCGAAATCCACCTTCATGGACTCGGTGTCGTTGCAGTCCAGGTCCTGGGCATGGTTGTCACTGAAGAAGGTGCAGGAGAGCGGCTCACTGTCGGCCAGATAGCGGGCGATGTTCAGGTTGTGGATCATCGCATCCATGAACGGCCCGCCGTTCTTGTCCGGATCGGTGGCCCACCTGTTCCAGGTGGGGTAGTGGTGCAGCCAGTCCTCCCGGAACAGCCCCAGCCCTCCTATCTCGCCGCTGCTGAACACCTCCTTGAGCGTTTCGATGACGGCGTTGCCGGTTCGGCGGTAGAACACTGCGCAATCCACCGCGCCGCGCACCGCCTGCACCATGTCGGTTGCCTCCGCGACGGTGGGGGCAAGGGGTTTGACCGTGATGACGTGCTTGCCCTCACGGGCGGCCCGCACGACCAGGTCACGGTGGGTGAACGGGGGGGTGAAGATCAGCACGGCGCGGATCTCAGCGTCGCCGAATACCTCATCGTCGGAGGCGACGGCCCGGGCGCCGAAGAACTCGGCGTACTTCTCCGCGCGCTCCGAGGCCGGGTCGTAGAGCGACTTGACCCGGACGCGCTCGCTTCTCTTGATCGTCTCATGCTCCCAGCGCAGGTAGTCCCCGCAGCCGAGAATTCCTATCGGGTAGCTCTCCGGCATTGGTGCATCCTCTCGGTCACTCGGAAGGCCATGCTTTGTGGTACGCCTCGATGATCCTGTCCCATGTCCCGTTGGCGTCCTCATCGATGGCCTGGCGTTCGGGGTCCTCCTCGAACCAGGCGACCGAACGTCGCACGCCCCGGGCGAAGGTGGTGGTGGCGCAGAAGTCCGGCACGAACCGCTTGATCTTGGAGTTGTCCAGCACGACGCTCCACGACTTGTCGCCCCACAGGTTACCTTCCTCGCCCGGCATGTGCGCGACCAGCAGGTCGGTGGGGATATGGATGATGTCCGGCTCAACGCCGGCCGCCCGGCCCACCTCCTCGTAGATCTGGTTCCAGCTCAGCACTTCGTCCGTGGTGATGTGGAAGGCGTGGCCGATGGCGTGCCGGTTGCCCAGCAGGCCCACCAGCCCTTTGGCGAAGTCGCCGTTCCACGTGACCTGCCACAGGGAGGTGCCGTCTCCGGGCACGATGATCTTTTTGCCCCGACGCATGCGGTCCACGATGGTCCACGGCTTGTTCCAGCTCCCCACGCACACCGGGATCATGCTCGGCCCGTACGTGAGCGAGGGGCGAACGACCGTGTAGGGAAAACCGTTCTCGCGATACTCCCGCAGGAGGCGCTCCTCGCAGGCCGCCTTATCCCGGGAGTACCGCCAGTAAGGGTTGCGCAGCGGGGTGGATTCGGTGATGCGGTAGTCGGAAGGGGGCTTCTGGTAGGCGCTGGCGGAGCTGATGAAGATGTACTGCTCGACCATCTCGCCGAACAGCTCGATGTCCTGCTCGACGTGCTCGGGCGTGAAGGCGATCCAGTCCACCACCACGTCGAACCGGCGCCCCTCGATCGCGTCCGCCACCGCGTCCCCGTCGCGGGCGTCTGCGGTGAGGACCGTCGCTTCGGGGGGCACCCGGTCGGTCCGCGAACGCCCCCGGTTCAGCAGCCAGAGGTCAATGCCACGCTCGATCGCGAGTTTCGTGCAGGCGGTGCTGATCAACCCCGTTCCGCCAATGAACAGAACTCTCATCTGTGGCCTCCGTGGGTGACTGATCTTCCCTGCGCCCCGTCTGCCCGCCCCCATGGTGGCGACCGGAGACGGCCGCAGGGCAGCGCGGGGTCAGCGCATAGGGTAAACGCTTCGGGGCCGATTGCAACTGCGGAGGCACCGGTCGCGGGCGCAGAGGGTGGCCTCAGTACCTCCCGCGTTCCTCACAGACCGCAACGAGCGCCGTGATGTTCGCATCTGGTGTGTCGCGGCCGCACTGGTCGCCGGTCGAAAGGATGTAGCCGCCGCCTTCCATGGCCGCCTCCAGGCAGCGCCGCGCCTCCTCGGCGACCCCCTCCGGGTCCATCCGGAGCATCACCTTCGTGGTGTGGAGGTTGCCCTTCAGGGCGAGCCGGTCGCCGAAGGTGCGCTTTATCTCCTGCAGCTCGCAGTCACCCATCGGGGGTGGCTCCAGCGGGTCGATGCAGTCCAGTTCGGTCTCCTCCGCGGAGATCTGGACCAGCGCGCGCTCCCTGCCGCAGCAGTGGAGGCTGGTCACGATGCCCGCCGCGCTGAACATCGCGCACAGTTTCTGCAGTGCCGGGATGCTCAGCTCCCGCATGATCTCGACCCCCTGCATCGTCTGCAGTCCGGACATGGGGAAGAAGATGAAGTCCGGCTCCACGTCGCTCTCGATGACGCGCTGGGCCAACCTGACCAGCCAGTCGGTGCGCATCTTCGCGTACTCGACGACCAGGTCGTGGTGGTCGTAGTAGTCGTAGAAGGCGGCCTCGGCGGGCTCCCTGATCTGGAACATCAGCATCGGCAGGTCCATGCACAGGCCCACCACGCCG
>JASFTU010000071.1:0-7861 GCA_050050635.1 Candidatus Brocadiaceae bacterium | reverse complement strand
TCGGAGACGGTGCGCTGGTCATCCTGAATCCCCGGGACGCCATACGTGACGGCACACGGGTCAGTATTGTCGGCGACGAGGGGGACTGATGGGCATCGTCGATGCATTCGTTCGGAGGCGCGTGCTGATCACCGTGCTCGTGCTGATCGCGGTGATCCTCGGCGCGATATCCTACGCGTCGCTCGGCCTGCGCCGATTCCCGGACATCGATTTCCCCTTCGCCACGATATCGACCGTCATGCCGGGTGGGAATCCGGTTGACATCGAGACCGACGTGACGAAGCGGATCGAGGACGCGGTCAGCTCAATCGAAGGGATCGACGAGATTCTCTCGTATTCGCAGCAGGGGCTGTCCCTGGTGCTGCTGCAGTTCGATCTGGAAGAGGACATCGACATCAAGGCGACCGACATCAGCAACAAGCTGGACCTTGTCCGACCCGAACTGCCGGAGGCAGCCGAGGACCCCGTCGTCAGCAAGTTCGACATATCGGGGATGCCCATAGTGCAGCTGGCCCTGTACGGGCCGCAGGGGGCCAATGAGCTCTATCGCCTGGCTGATGAGGAGCTGGAGACGTTCCTGGCGCAGGTCCCCGGCGTAGCGGACGTGGAGCTGGTCGGCGGCGAGGAGCGCGAGATCCACGTGCTCGTCGACCCACGGAAGCTGCGCAGGTATGGCGTTTCCATCGGCCAGGTTGTGACGGCGCTGCAGCTTGCCAACCTGAACGTCCCGGCCGGGCATATCGCGCAGACCAATCGGGAAGTGGTCGTGCGGACGACCGGTCGGTTCGAGGAGGTCACGCAGATCGAGGACGTCAGGGTTCGCACGATGGGAAGGGGCGCACTGACCATCGGGGACCTCGGGAGGGTGGAGGACACGTACGCGGAGGAGCGCACGGCATCGCGATTCGACGGTCAGCCGGCGATCGTCCTCAGCGTCCAGCCGCAGAGCGGGGCTAACGAGGTGGAGGTCGCCGACGGTGTGAAAGGGCAGCTTCCCCGCCTGAGGAGGCTTCTGCCGGAGGGCGCCTCCCTGAAGATCGCCAGCGACGAGAGCGGTTTCATCCGTGGCGCGCTTCACAACGTGCGCAACAACATGTTGATCGGCATACTGCTGACCGCCGCGGCGCTGTTCCTTTTCCTCAAGTCGGGGCGCGCTACCCTCATCATCGCGGTGGTTATGCCCGCCGCCCTGATTGCCACCTTCACCTTCATGCTGTTCTCCGGGTTTACGCTGAACATACTTTCCCTCACCGGTCTGGCCATCACGGTGGGGGTGCTGGTGAACAACGCCATCCTGATAGTCGAGAATATCACCCGGTTCGTGTACGAGGGCCACGCCCCGCCGGAGGCGGCTTCGCTCGGGACCCGCGACATCGGTCTGGCAATCATCAGCAGTACGGCGACGAACCTGGTTGTGTTCATCCCGCTGGCATTCATGGGGGAGATCATCGGCCGCTTCTTCCGCGAACTCGGCCTGACGGTGGTCTATGCCACGGTGATGTCGCTGCTTGTCTCGTTCACCCTGACCCCGATGATGTGCGGCCTGCTGCTGAGGGAGGAGGAGGGGAGCGACGGCTTCTTCGGGTGGCTTCAAGACCATACGGTGGGGCTGGTCGCCGACCTGTGGCGAGGAGGCTTCGAGTGGACCAAGGGCGTCTACCTGGACACGCTCGACTGGTGCCTGGCGCACAGGGCTCTGACCGTGCTGCTTACGGTCTTTGCCGTTGTGGCCTCCTTCGGGGTGTTCTCGGCGGCGGGCGCGGAGTTCCAGCCACCGATGGACGAAGGCCGATTGACCATCACGGTCCAGGCCCCGGTCGGCACGCCTCTGGGCGAGACCGAGCGCGCCGTGCGGCAGGTGGAGCGGTGCGTGGAGAAGCTGCCCTACCTGCAGCACTACAGTGTCAAAGTGGGGAAGGTTTCCGGTTTCCTGGGTGGCACCTCCGAAGGTGTGAACCTGGCGGAGCTTACCGTGACGGTCGCCGACCGTGCCGACAGAGACGTGAGCCTGGACGATCTGAAAGGCGTTCTCACGCCCGGGCTGGCCCGGATTCCGGGCGTGCAGATCGCCGTCGAACGCGGAGGGGGAGGTCCCGGCGGCGCCCCCATCGAGATCGAGGTGAGCGGCAAGGATCTGGACGAGACCCGGGCCGTCGCCGAACGTGTCATGGCCATTGCCAAAGAGGTGGGGGGCACTTCAGGCGTGACGAAGTCCTACCAGGCCGGCCAGCCCGAGATACGCGTTGTGCCCCGCCCCGACGCGGACACCCTCTACGGCATCGACGATTCCCACATTGCCCGGGAGGTGCGGGCCTACCTCGAAGGGACGGATGCGACCCAGTTCCGGGAGCGGGGCGAGAACTACGACGTGGTGGTGAAGCTGGCCGGAGAGCACAGAGGCTGGAGCGAGGACGTGGAACGGTTGTTCATCAGCTCCCCCGGGACCGGCAAGATGCTGCGTGTGGGCCAGGTTGCCACCGTGGTCAGGGAACCCGGGCCGACCCTGATCACCCGCAAGGACCGACGTCGCCTGATCACCATCAGCTCCCGGCTCACCGGCGAGCTGCCGAGCGGCAAGGTGAAGGAGGCCATCGAGCGTGAGATCGCACGGCGGATCAGCCTGCCCGAGGGCGTGCTGGTCGAGTTCGGCGGCGAAATCGAGATGATGCAGAAGAACTTCCGGGAGCTGTTCAAGGCCATGGCCACCGCTGCGGTCCTGACCTTCCTCTGCGTGGCAGGCATCATCGAGTCCTTCGCCTTCGCCGTGGTTATCATCATGGCCCTGCCGGTTTGTCTCGTCGGTGTTGCGCTCGCGATGCTGTTGGGCAACGTCACCGTGAACATGTTCAGCCTGATGGCGATGGTCATCCTGATGGGCATGGTCGTCAACAACGCCATCATCGTGGTGGACAGGGCGATGCGGCAGGAAAAGGAAGGGCTGGTCCCGCTGCAGGCGGTCCGAGAGGCGTGCGAGGTCCGGTTCCGCATGGTCATTATGGCGAACCTGACCACCATCATCGCGCTGGTGCCGCTTTCGCTGGGACTGGGTTTCGGCGGCGAGATATTCCGCCCGCTGGCCGTGGTCGAGATGGGCGGCGTCTTCGCGGCGGCCGTGCTTTCCCTGCTCGTGATCCCGGCGGTCTACGTGGCCCTGCGCGGCAGGGGGAAAGGGCCCTCGGAGGAGGAGGCCGGGTAGAGGGCTATCCCATCCGGTCCTGGCCCTCCAACAGGGGGGCCGTCCAGGGCTGCCCCTTGATGCGCTCACGCCCGTAGTGCACCCATCCGACCTCCAGGCGCAGGCGAGGCATCTCGAATTCGTAGAACCAGTGTATGCGCACCCTCTTGCCGCGAACCCGAGCGAGGAACACCGCGTAACTGCCGCGGGGCGAATGCACGACGCCGAAGGGCGTCACGTCCGTGAACGCCTCCACCTTCTCCTCGGTGCGCAGGTAGCGCAGCAGATCCGGCAGGTGCTCGCCTGCTTCACCTGTCCCGACCGCGTCCGGATCGATCTGTTCCGGCGCGTTCCACGCGGGAAGGCCTTCATCCGAACCACCGCAGGTCGATCTGACCCAGACGGGAGCCGTCCAGAGCATCTCACCGTCGGCCTGCTCGATGCGAAGGTAGTAGTGCGTCTCGCCGTCGGGCGGCCGATCCGAGAGGCTGAGCTCAGCGACCTCTTCGGTGCAGTCCCAGCGGTGCAGGCGGCGCGTTCCCCGGATCAGATCGATCCGTCTGAGGGGAGCCGTGCCGTGGACTTCCGCTTCGACGCGGGCCTCGTTCCGTGCCTCCGTCTCGGCACCCATCATGGCACCGTTGACCCGGAACTCGACCAGCGCCCTGGCTCCCGTGGACGCGTAGACCCTCCTCTGCCGAAACGCCTGCCAGAGGGCTTGCCTGTCGAGCCGGTCGCCACAGACGGCAAGCAGCGGCCCGCCGCCCCAACCGGAATCCCTGCGGCGGAGCAGGTCGAAGAACCGCCCGCCGGTCCGCTCCACCATGCGCGGATGGCCCGGGGTGGCCTTGTGTCCGTCCGAGCCCCCGATCAGCCCCACTCTGTAGCCCTCCTGGAGGTAGGCCTGCGCGAACCACTCGAAGTTGCCGTGCCCTGATACCATCTCGCAAAGCCACTCCATCTGCGGGTCGTGGCAGCAGGGATCCGCGATGGCGCCTCCCACGTGTGGTATCACCATCGCCTCCTGCGGCCGGAACCGTTCGTAGACCTCTTCGATGGTCCAGGTGGGGTCCGGCATGGGGGCATCGAGGTCCTTCCAGACCAGGTTGCGGTCGCCACCTCGCTCCTCGCGGTCGCGCCACTCACAGCCGAGGAAGGTCACGTACCGCTCCGGTTCGTCGTGCGCCGCTGCCGCCTCGCGATACAGCTCCCACCACTGCTCCACTGCCTGCGGGTTGCGACGGAAGATGTGGGAGCCCATGGCCATGAAGTCGAGCCGCGTCACGTCCCGCCCGTAGGCGAAAGCGCCGGCCGGATGCGTCCCCTCGTTCAGCACGTTGATCTCCACCGCGTCGTATCCGTGGCAGTGGAACTCGCCCCAGTACACGTTTGGGCCGGTCGGGGAGACCCGCACGGGATTGCTCCGGGCGGCCAGATCGTTCTGCAGGTCGTGCAGTTCGAGACGTGCAACGCGTTCGCCCTCGAAAGTGGCCCGCACCCGCAGCGACCGGGGACCGACCGAGTCCACTTCCGCGGTGCCTCCCTCACCGGCGTTCAGCTCTATCTTCTCGGCCGGCGCCATGGCGTTGCCGTTGACGTCGACCGGCAGGCCGCAGGCAAGGAACGTCTGCCCCGGTCGAACCGTGGAGGGCGCGAAGAGGTGGTATCTGACCAGAGGAGGGCAGGGGACGATCTGGACCGAGGTCGTCGCGTCCGGCACCACGCGGAAACGGGCCTCGCCCGGCAGGCTGACGCCCACCCGGACGTGCGCCCTTGCGTAGCGAGAAGGCCGGGCGTAAATGCCCGGGCCCCCGAAGCGCCGGTCGCCGATCCTGAGCACCACGCTCCGGCCGGCCTCCATCCCGTCCGGCAGCGTGACGATGGCGGGCACGGAGGGCTTGAAGGCTGTCTCGCATTCGAACGGCAAGGCGTTGGCGGCCTCGTCCTCGACCGTCACGTAACCCATTGCATTCGGCCAGTAGTCCTGGTGGCGCCAGTCGAAGCGAAACTCGTTCTCGACTTTCCTGAAGGCGACCTGTGAACCGGGGGGCAGGTCGTCGCCGGGCATGAACCGGATCACCCATGTCCCGCGTCTTCCCGCTTCCACCACGATGTGCCGGGCAGGGGGAGCTCCTCCCGAGCGATCCGCCTCGAAGGCGATCACGGCCTCACCCGGGAACTCCTCGTCCGTGAACTCAACTCCGAGGCGCTGGAAGGTCGGTTCTGCGCGCATGCGGGGATTCCTCTGGTGAGTTGGTTAGCCGACAGTCGGAGCGGATGTTAGCGGGGCCGTGGCGACCGTTCAAAGGTCAAGAGACAGGCGGGCCACCGCAGGGGGTTGGCCCTGCGGCCGGAGGCGGCGGCCCACGTTTGTGGCGGGGGCGGGTCTCCGTCCCGGCCCGCCGGACTCAGGATGTGCATGATGTGTCGGCGGGGCGCAGGAAACGGCGCAAGGCGCCCTCACTGCACCCCTTCGCCCCAGGGCTGGAGTTCGTCCAATTCGACGTCGATCTGGGTTTGGCCCACGCGGACCTGAGCGCGGCCGCGGCGCTCGTCCACGCGTTCGACCGTGCCCCACTTGTGCAGCTTGACGACGTACACCTCGTCTCCCTTGTGGAGGGGGCGTTCCAGGCTGTGGCCCTTGAGAAGCTCCGAGATGTCGTCCAGGCATTCCTGCAGGCCGTCGCGGAAGGCGCGGACGCGCTGACCGAGTGAACGATGGACGTTGCGCACGTCCTCGTGGAGAGCATCGGCCTGCTGGAGGAGTTCCTGGAGCGTATCGCGGATCTGAAGGCCCAGGTCCGCACCGCGCCGGTCTTCCTCCCTTTGCAGGCGCGCCAGCACCTCCTCGTACTGCTCCTTCAGCTTCTCGGCCTGGCCCTCCAGGTACTGCATCCGCTCTCTGCGTTCCTCGGCGTCCTCCCGCGCGAGTTCCACCTCCTCCAGCATGGAGCTGTATTCGCCCTCTGACCGCGCATCCAGAAGCTCTCGGGCTGCCGTCAGAATGGCGGGTGGGAGGCCCAGCCGCTCAGCGATTTCCAGGGCATTGGAACTCCCGGCCGAGCCGATCCTCAAGTGGTACGTCGGGCGGAGCGTGCTGCTGTCGAAGTCCACGCAGGCGTTCTCCACCTGGGGGCGCGCCGTGGCGAAGGTTTTCAGCCGGCCCAGGTGTGTCACCACCGCGGCGGAGCAACCCAACCGGACCAGTTCCTTGAGGATGGCCTCGCCCAGGGCGCTGCCCTCGGCGGGGTCCGTCCCGGCCCCGAGTTCATCCAGCAGCACAAGGCTGTCCCGGCTGGCGCTTCCCAGTATCCTGATTATCCTCGACATGTGGGAGCTGAAGGTGCTGAGGCTCTGCTCCAGGCTCTGCTCGTCCCCGATGTCGGCGAACACGCCATCGTAGAGGGGCACTACGGCCTTCCGGGCCGGCACGTGCATGCCGGCGCGAGCCATGAGGCACAGCAGTCCGACCGTCTTCAGAACGACGGTTTTGCCGCCCGTGTTGGGCCCTGTCACAACCAGTACGTCGAAGTCGTCGCCGAGGCGCATGTCCAGCGGCACCACGGAGCCGAAGTCGAGGTCCTCCCGGCGGGGGAGGGCGTCGGTCTCACCCCGGCTGAGCCACAGCAGGATGGGATGGCGCGCCTCCAGCAACTCGAGCGTGCGGCCCTGCGCCAGCTCCGGTTCACACATGCCGAAGGCGTTGCTCATGCGCGCTTTCGCGCGGACCAGGTCCACCTCGCCCAGCTTCTCCGCAGCCTGCACGATGATCTCGTGCCGCGCGGCCACCCGGCGCGTCAGGTCCCACAGAACGCGCCTCACCTCTTCCTCCTCCTCGCCCATGGCCTCGCCCAGCTCATTGCCGGGCTCGACAACTTCCATCGGCTCGATGTAAAGAGTGGCCCCGCTGTCCGATGAGCCGTGCACGAGCCCGGGCACGGCGCCCTTCTGATAGGCGTTCACCGGCAGCACGTACCGGTCCCGGCACATCGTGGGGTTCGGGTATTGCAGGTGGGGTCGGATGTCGGGCTTCTCCGTCAGGCGACGCAGTGTCTCCTCGATCCGCTTGCGCAGCCGGCGTACCCGGGCCCGGATCGCTTTCAGATCGGGGGTGGCGTCGTCGACGACCTGCGCCTTGGCGTTGATGGCCGAACGGATGTCTTTGACCAGGTCGGGGCAGACGGGAACGGAGTGGCCGAGGCCGACCAGTGCCGGGAAGGTGTTGCCCAGGCGCTGGAGGGAGTTGGCCACCCGTTGGGCGGTGTCCAGGCAATCGGCCACCTTCCACAGCGCGGCCGGCTCCAGGGGGCCGCCGCCGGCGCGCGCTCTCTCTGCCTGCTCGGTCACGTCCTCTATGGCCCCGAGGGGCAGGGAGTACCCTTCGGAAAAGGCGCGGGCCAGCTCGGAAGTCTCCTCCAGGGCATGGCGCACGGAGGCGGGCTCGGAATCCGGCTCCAGCGCCTTTGCCTTGCGCTTCCCCATCACCGTGCCGGCGTACTCGGCGAGGATGCTGCGGACCTTGCCGAATTCCAGCACGCGCTGTACGTCTGCAGGCACGCTCAGTGCTCTCCGCAGGACGTTCGGGTGACCGTCGCCTGAACGGCAATTGTATGCCAGATCTTGCCCCGGGCCAAAGCGAAGGCGCCGCCGCTCACCGTGCGAACGCGGGGCTGCCGTGGAACGGTC
>JASFTU010000070.1:0-7862 GCA_050050635.1 Candidatus Brocadiaceae bacterium | reverse complement strand
AGCAGCAGGCTGTCAGCGTGTACAGACGTGCCGCCGGCGAAGAGCAGCGGCGCCACCAGAGCAACCGAGCGGATCACGGCAGCCCTCACTCTCCCGCCCCCCTCTCGAAGACGACCTCGCCGTCCATGATGACCGTCTCGACAGCAGAGAGAACGTCCAGCGGCTCACCGTCAATGATCACGACGTCCGCGTCCCGGCCCTCCGCAATGCTGCCTATGCGATCCGACACGCCGAGGATCTCGGCCGCGTTCACGGTCACGGCTTTCAGCGCCTCATCTCCGCCGAGCCCCTCCCCCACCGCGATTGCAGCACACGTGCGCACGAGCTTCGAGTGCAGCCCTTCGCCGCCGCCGACGCCGAGAGCGACCTTCACACCCGCATCGGCCAGCGCCGCGGCATTCGCCCGCGAGTGCTCCCCGTACCGCAGCCTCGACGGCTCCGCGAACGACAGCGCCACCGGCGCCACGATCACGGGCACGTCTCCGCTGGCGATCTCCCGGGCGATCTTGTGCCCCTCGCTGCAGCCCAGCAGAACGAGATCCACATCGAACTCGTCCCTGAGTCGGAGCGCGTTGAGGATGTCGGCCACGCGATGCGCCTCGATCTGCAGCGGAATCTCCCGCTTCAGCACCCGGGCCAGCGTCTCGTACGTAGGGTTGGTCGCCGGCTTGCGCGGGCGCGGGCCGCGGTCCGCCTTCGCATCCTTCTCCTTCGCAGCCTCCTCGGTCTCCTCTTCCTTCTCGTCCTCATCCTTCTCCTCGTCCTCATCCTCCCTACCCTCGGCCGCCTTCTTCTCATATCGCGCCAGGGCCCTCTCGTACTTCTCCCACGACCAGAGGTAGTCGCGCGTGGCGAGGAATGCCTCCCGGATCGAGGCGTACGTGGCCAGCCTCTGCAGGGAGGAGCTCGTGCTCCCGCTCGGAACGCCGATCTGCCCCCGCACGGCCGCGGAGTCCGTCACCGGTCGGATCGCTCCCGCCTCGGCCAGCACCTTCAGCACGGCGCTCATGCCGCCCAGGAGGCTGCGCGCACCCGGCACGACGTGCACCGCGCTCACCCCATGCCGGAGCACCTCCCCGGTGTCCTTGAGATACGGATCCACCGCATCCGTGATGCGGAGCTCAGGGGCAATCTCCTTGTCCTCCGCCAGCTCCTCGGGGTAGACGTACAGCCGCGACAGCGCATCGATCAGGCCGGGCATCACGGTCTTGCCGCGGGCGCCGATACGTCTGGCGTCGTCCGGGATCTCGAGGTCCCGTCCGACGGCCGTGATCTTGCCGTCCTGGATGAGCACCGTCCCGCCCTCTATCGCCTCGGCGACCATGGTGAGAACCCGGCCGCCCTCGATGGCAAGAGCGCCCGGCCCCCCCGCCGGCTCGGCAGCGGCGCCGGTCTGGACCAGGGCGAGGACAACGGCTGCGACGCCGACCATCATCTTCCTCCATCACGGCGTGAGTCCAGCGGCGATTGTTCGACGCGCAGGCACGCTGTCCTGCAAGCTCGCCCACCACCGATGCAGGGAAGCGTCGCCGTCCCACGGAAAGCAAGGTGCAGCCGGCGTATTGGGATGAAGGGTGCCGGGCCACGCCGACACCGACCAGTAGCGGAAGGCGGCAATGCAATGAGGGAGACCGCGATCGCGCCAACTCGCCGGGTGTCTCGTGTGCGCCTGTTGGTGTTGACGATACTCGCCGTCGCTCCTGCTGGAGGGACCCTCGCAATGGAAGAC
Organism: Candidatus Brocadiaceae bacterium; assembly: GCA_050050635.1. Classification (GTDB taxonomy): domain Bacteria; phylum Planctomycetota; class Brocadiia; order SM23-32; family SM23-32; genus JASFTU01. The sequence continues at coordinate 6,133 of JASFTU010000070.1, read as the reverse complement.
CTCACGGTACTGCCGCCGCGGCCCGATCGGCCGCGGACCGAGGAAATGATGCGCACCTACCTGCGCGGGCTGGTGCACGAAGCGCTTGACCGTCGGCTGGAGAAGTATGAGGCGCTCAAGACCCCTGAGCAGATCGCCGAGCACCAGAAGGCCCTGCGGCAGCTCTTCGTCGAGCATCTGGGCGGCTTCCCCGAGCGCCCCCCCCTCAACGCCCGCACTGTCGGCACGAAGACCTACGACGACTACCGCCTCGAGAGGGTCATCTACGAGAGCCTCCCCGGCTACTACGTCACGGCGCTCCTGTTCCTGCCCACCGCCGAGCCGCCGTACCCCGGCGTGTTGCTGCTTTGTGGTCACACCGACACGGGCAAGGTGGGGTACCAGCGAGTCGGCATCCTGCTCGCCAAGAACGGCATGGCCGCCCTCTGCCCGGACCCCCTCGGCCAGGGCGAACGCAAGCAGATCCTCGGCGATGATGGGAGGGGTCGGCACGGCGCGACCACCGAGCACATGATCGCCGGCGTGGCGCCGATCCTGCTGGGCAAGTCCGTCGCCACGTACATGATCTGGGACGGCATGCGCGCCCTGGACTACCTCGTCTCTCGCCCGGACGTGGACGCATCCCGCATCGGCTGCACGGGCAACTCCGGCGGCGGCAACCGAACCAGCTACCTCATGGCCCTCGACGACCGCATCGTCAGCGCGGCTCCCAGTTGCTTCATCACCACCACCCGCCGAAAGAACGAGAGCCCCGGGCCGGGCGATGCCGAGCAGAACATCCACGGCCAGATCGCCTACGGCATGGACCACCCCGACTACGTCCTCATGCGCGCCCCACGGCCGACACTGATTCTCGCCGCCACCCGGGACTACGTCCCCATCGAGGGCGCCTGGGAGGCGTTCCGCCAGGCCAAGCGGATCTACGCCCGCCTCGGCCACGCCGAACGAGTGGACATGATCGAGACGGACGAGAAACATGGCTTCTCTGCGCACCTGCGCGTCGGCGCCGTCCGCTGGATGCGCCGCTGGCTCCTGGGCGAGGACGACCCGGTCACCGAGGGCGACTTCCCGCTCGCGCCCGACGAGCAACTGCAATGCTCCCCCGACGGCCAGGTTCTCCTGATGCCCGGCGCCCGCTCCGTCTTCGATCTCTACGCCGAAGAAGAGCAGCGCCTCGCCGAGCAGCGAAAGCAGCTCTGGGAGCAGACCACCCGCGAAGACATTCTGGAGAAGATCCGCGCCATCGCCGGCATCCGCAGCCTCGAGGAGCTCCCCCACCCCGAGACCGAGGACCGCGGCAGCCTCCGGCGCGATGGCTACCGCATCGACAAGCTCATCCTCCGCTGGGAACCACACATCGAGCTCCCCGCGCTGCGCTTCCATCCCGACAATGTGACCGGCCAGCCGTATCTCTACCTGCACGGCGAGGGCAAGCACGTGGATGCCGCCCCCGACGGGCCCATGGAGAAGCTCGTCCGGGCTGGACACGTGGTCCTCGCCGTTGACCTGCGCGGCTGCGGCGAGACCCAGACCACCCCCTGGCGCTACCGCGGCGCCATCGAGATCACCGGCCCCAACCCCGCCGAGTTCTTCATCGCCTACATGCTCGGCAAGTCATTCCTCGGCATGCGCGCCGAGGACGTGCTCGTGTGTGCCCGCTTCCTGCTGACTACCGCCAAGTATGCAAAGGCCCACGTGACCGCCGTCGCGGAAGCGGGCCCAGCGGCACTGCATGCCGTGGTGCTGGAGCCTCAGCTGTTCGGTTCCTTGACGCTCCGGCGATCGCTCATCTCGTGGTCGGACGTCGTGCACACACCCGTGACGGCCGGCGCGCTGATCAACGTCGTACACGGAGCACTGAGGACCTACGATCTGCCGGACCTCGTCTCGCTCCTCGGCCCCGAGCGAGTGACCATCGAAGAGCCCGTGGACGCGCGGGGGGAAGTTGCCAGTGTCAGCGACATCTACGCCAGCGAAGAAGCGTGGGAGGCCGTGGTCGGCCCCAAGTTGATAAAGAGACCCGGGTTCCACTACGTGCCGACCGACCCGAATCTCCCGCGCGTCCTGCTCTACGGCGACTCCATCTCCATCGGCTACACGCAGGACGTGCAGGACCTGCTCAAGGGGAAGGTCACGGTCCAGCGCATTCCCTGCAACGGCGGGGATACCGAGTCGGGCTTCGCCAAGCTCCAGCAGGCCGGTCTCGCGAAGGGCCGGTGGGACGTCATCCACTTCAACTGGGGCCTGCACGACCTCAAGTACGTCCGGACCGAGGACGGTAAGACCTACCTGGACACCGAAGAGGGGCAGCAGGTCCGCTCCGTTGATGAGTACGCGGCGAACATGAAGAAGCTCGTGGCGCTCATGAAGGCCTCCGGCGCCAGGCTCATCTTCGCCACCACCACTCCCGTCCCGCCGGGGTCCGGCGGGCGCAAGGTCGGCGACGCCAGACGGTATAACGAGGCCGTGCTCCCGCTCATGAAGCAGGAGGGTGTCGCGGTCAGCGACCTCTACGCCCTCGTGTACGCCAAACTGGACAAGTACCAGCGCCCCGCCAACGTGCACTTCCTGCCGGAGGGCTCGAAGGCCATGGCCGAGAAGGTCGCAGAGAAGATCCTGCAGGCACTGCAGCACTGACTCGCCGCGCGCCGCACCAGTTACACGTCGGATTCCCTCCCGCAGGAGGCCAACAGGGCCGGGACGGCGAAACACCCGGAGACCGTGTACATCCGCGAGGAGGCCAACACCCGTGGACAGTAAGCTAGGTATGACGCGTCGTGGATTCGTCAAGCGCAGCGCGGCCCTTGTGGCAGCGCCCTACATCATCCCGTCGTCCGTACTCGGCCAGGAGGGGAGGGCGGCGCCGAGCGAGCGCATCGTGGTGGGTGGCATCGGGCTCGGCGGCAGAGGACAGAGGGACCTCAAGTGGATGATGGGGGAACCGGACGTCCAGTTCGTCGCCACGTGCGATGTGCGCCGCGACCGGCGCGAACAGGTCAAGGCGAAGGTGGACAAGGAGTACGGCAACACCGACTGTGACACCTATCGTGACCTGCGCGACCTGCTCGCCCGCGACGACATTGACGCCGTGCTCATCGCCATCAGCGACCGCTGGCACACGCTGGCCTCCGTGATGGCCATGAAGGCCGGCAAGGACGTCTACTGCGAGAAGCCCTGCTCCATGACCATCGCCGAGAGCCGGGCTCTCGCCGACGCCGAGGAGCGCTACGGACGCGTCTTCCAGGCCGGCACCCAGCGCCGCAGCCAGCCGCAGTTCGTCTTCATCGTCCAGCTCGCCCGCATGGGCCTGCTCGGCAAGCTGCACACGCTCACCGGGCACATCATGCTCGGCTTCGCCCCCCACACCTGGCTGCCGCCCGAGCCCGAGCCGCCCAAGGACGAGGTGGACTGGGACCTCTTCCTCGGGCCCATCCCATGGCGCCCCTTCAATCAGGGATACCTCGGCCGCCGGCACAACCACGCGGACATATGGACCGGCGGCATCGGCGAGTGGGGCGCGCACACCTTCGACCTGTGCCAGTGGGCCAATGACACCGTGGACACCGCCGCCGTGGACTACGAGTTCCCGGGCAACGACTCCGGTGAGGGCTTCGTCGCCACCTACGCCAACGGCGTGAAGCTCCCCATGACCCGCGAGAGCTTCGCCGGATCCTGCGGCGTCCGGTTCGAGGGGACCGAGGGCCAGGCCCAGTGCTCCGACCGGCAGGAGCCCGAGGTCGAACCCAAATCGCTCCTGGAGCAGCGAGACCGAATCGTGAACGACTTCGTGGAGCGCACCGGCCGGTCGCTCGACCACATGCGCGACTTCCTCGACTGCGTCAAGTCGCGGCGCAAGCCGACGGCCAACGCACACGTGGCCCACGGGGCGCACACCATCTGCCACGCGGCCACCATCTCCATGCATCTGCAGCGCGACCTGAAGTACGATCCGGCGAACGAGGAGTTCGTCGGCGACGACGACGCCAACCGCATGCGCTCCCGGGCCCAGCGTGCCCCATGGGTGCTGTGAACGCCGGCCGCCGCATGAGAAGGCGAACAAAGGGAGAACAGATATGAGCCCATCCGACACCCAACCTGCTCCGGAGCCCGTCGCCGTGCCGCCATTCGCGGCTCACGGCGCTCAGCCCGCCGCTGGCGACGCCGGGTCGAAGCAAGAGGAGACGCAGAAGCTGGCAGCGCTCCTGCAGTCCGATGCGCCGGGCTTCGAGAAGGACGTCGCCTGCCGCCGCCTGGCCGTCATCGGCACGAAGGCGGCCGTTCCCGCACTGGCCGCCCTGCTCAGTGACGAGACCCTCTCGGATATGGCTCGCTACGGCCTGGAACCCATTCCCGATCCGTCAGTGGACCGGGCGCTGCGCGCGGCCATGCCCAGGCTCACCGGGCGCCCGCTGATCGGCGTAATCACATCCATCGGCAATCGGGGCGACCGCAAGGCGATACGTGCGCTCATCAAGCTGCTGGGAGGCGCCAACGAGGGAGTCGTCGCCGCCGCGGCGATGTCCCTGGGCAAGATCGGCGGGCAGCGGTCGGCGAGGGCACTGAGCCAGGCCCTGGGCCGCGCCCCGGCCCACGTCCGCCCGGCGATCGCCGACGGCTGCCTCCGCTGCGCCCAGACCGCCCTGGCCCAGGGCAACCGCAAGCAGGCCGCGGCGCTCTACGAGGCCGTCAGGGCCGCCGGCCTCCCCGCGCACATCGCGGCCGCCGCGAGGATGGATGGAGGCCTGGCGGAGCGGTAGAGCGGCCAGGGGCGGCAGATGGGCGGCCCAAGGAATGTAATCTGGCTTACGTTTTGGGCGGGAGGGAGAGTGTCGTTCAACTACCCTCACAAACTACACAAACTACATTTCGGGGCGGTACGGGGCTGTGCGGCGAAGTCTCGGAGTGTAGTTTGTGTAGTTTCGGGCGTGGCCGGGTGCGCGGACTGGAAATGGTCGTGACAGCCCCCCTGGCTTCTGACCGGGTCGGAGTTGTGCGAGTCCCTTGCCCCGGGCTCCTTGACCAGGAGGTAGCCGTCCGGCCTTCGCCGGGGGACGCCACCTCTTTCCACCACATCACGGACGCGACCGTGAGGAATCGACAACATGGACCCAGATGGAATCGTGAGAATGGTGGAGAGACACACCGGAAAGCTCGGTGGACTTCTCGCGGTCCTCGAACACATCCAGGAGACATACGGATACCTTCCACGCGACGCATTGAGCCTTGTCGCCGAGAGAATGAGCTACTCTCTGGTGGATGTCTACGGCGTTGCGAGGTTCTACAGGTCTTTCCGGCTCGATCCGAGGGGGAAGCACGTGATATGGGTCTGTCTGGGCACCGCGTGCCATGTGCGAGGGGCTCCGGCTGTTGTGGAGGAGTTCGAGCGCCAGTTGGAGATCAAGGCGGGAGAGACGACGGGGGACGGGGAGTTCACTCTGGAGACCATCAACTGCCTCGGCGCCTGCGCTCTTGGCCCCATCGTGGTCGTGGACGGAAGATACTTCGCCAGAGCCGGGCCCGCTGAGGCCAGGCAGATCATCGAGCAAGTGCGGGCCGAGCCCTGCCATCTCGAGCCCGACGGCGATCACGTGCCTCGTCAGGTGGAGCCCCATGCGGGCGCCCATCCTCCGCGTCCGCCGTCCGTGCCCGTCCCGCCAAGTGACGTCGTACCATAGGACTACCTTGGGGCGAGCGCGCCCGGGACCCGTTCATGAAGAGGCTGACATCGGTCGAGGACCTCCGATCACTCCAGCAGCTGCTGGCCGAACGTCAAGATCCGGGCACTCCCACCCTCGTCGTCTCCGCAGGCACCTGTGGGCGCGCCAGCGGGGCCGACGGCGTCATCCAAGCCGCCGAGGACGCGCTTGGTCTCCAAGGTCTCACGGAGAGCATTCGTCTTCGGGTCACCGGCTGCCATGGCTTCTGTGAGGTGGAGCCCTCCGTTCTTGTCGAGCCTCGAGGTACCTTCTACGCGAGGGTCGCGCCCGACGACATGCCGCGCATCGTCGCGGCCGTTGCTCAGGGAGCGATCGTCGAGGGTCTGCTCTTCGTGGACCCCGCGACAGGGGAGCCCGTGGAGAGACAGAAGGACATCCCCTTCTTCAGGCGGCAAGTCAGGGCTCTGCTTGGCTTC